>NZ_JACJFF010000163.1:0-8678 GCF_014164465.1 Vibrio sp. SG41-7
CACAAAGTCAACATCACTTGTTCCCGACAGGCTAATTGGGAATGATGTTGTAGCATCAATGACCAGAGTACCATCAATGATCACCGTCACTTGGTCAGTAGAATCATCGCGACCCGTCAAGCTCAAAATGCCGTTGAGTGCCGCGCCGAGATCAAGCTGAGTATCCTCAACGGCGTCGATAACACTGTCTGGCACAATCGCAATATCTGCAGCAACTTTGTCAGGTGCCGTCAGCACCTCAGGATAAGAAAGCGTTACCTCTCCGGTGCGTTGCACTTGGGCGGACGTTTCATTGTTAGCGTCACCAGGATCTGATACCAAAGTGAAAATTGTCATCTTGATATCATTGAAATCAGTAGCGACATCATCCGCATCATTGGCAGGGGTGAAATCTAATCCATTGGGCGCACTGACGCTAAAGGCATCTTCATTGGTCACAACCCAACGGCCACCGCCTTCGTAAGAGGCGCCAGTTACTAAAAGTTGCCCTAAGATATCATCAGATAACGCGCTTCCGTCGGTGTTAGTCAACTGAACAATCACTTCGTCGACTTGCTCTTCTACTGTGCTTAAATCCGTTTCTTGGTATCGGACGACGTATTCACCGTCCCAGATTTCGTCTCCGTTAGTATCAGTCGTTTGGTTATCACTGTTAGTTGTAAATTTAATGACACCATTAGCATCAGCCGTAATCGTAGTGAGATCTCCAGAGCCATCTTCGTTTGAAACGACAATCTTGTTGTCGGCATCTCCAGGTTCAACCACAGGTCGTACTTGAACGTTAATGATTCCGGTTATATCTGGATCGGCTTCGACATAACCACCATCTTCATCCTCTAGGCCGCTAGACGTATACTCATGATCTCGCTCTTCCATTTTAAGTTCGGTGGTCAACGTAAAATCTGCACTAGAATCAGCCGGAGGCGTCATTTGAATGAAGTTATTAGCTAATGCAATTTGAGTAAATTGTTCAGGAGTTTGGGAAGCATCTTTAGGCGTTATAATCAATGTTCCTGGGGTTGAGTCATCAACGGTCACATCACCGTTGACTACTGCAGTAACACCCAGTGGTATTCCATTAATAGTTATCTTAGTGAAATGCTCATCGTCATCAATGTAATCCGTGCCTTCAGGGTGCCAATCAATATTGATAGCCGTATCTTCATCACCGTTAGTCGTATTGACATAAGTTGCTGATGTGTCGATTCGAGGTATAACAAGCACTCGAATTTCTTGATCAAACGTAAGCGTGTGACCATCATTCTCAGTCACAATCACTTTACCTTGAATGTGAATATTCTCGGTCGATGAGTCGACAGGTCGAATGCGAATGCCTGAGGTTTTACCTGCCTCAGTAATGTTCGCTTCGTAGATTGGTTTCGATAGATCAGGACTACCGCCCGGTCCAGTTTCGTAACCAACAAAGTTAAGATCAATAACCGTACCGTCGCCATCTTCGAGAATCACACCATCAGGAATACCTGAAAGGATTACAGTAATGGCTTCAGATCCATCTCCAGTTAGAGGAGAATCTGTTGGGTCATCAGGTTTACGTTCGCCAGACAATACAGTGAAGTCAAGCAGAGCAAAGCTATCGCCATTTTGACTCTCTTCAATTGTAGTTTGAACACCGTTTGTCGCGCCATCTGTAAACGTTGTCCAATCTGTACCATTCGTCCCACCATAAGGAGTATCGGCAACGCCTTTGACTTCAACGTTGACGGTTTTAGTTCCTAATATCTCCTCATCGATTTGGGCGCCCGTGGATAGACTTGCCGTATCTTTGACCACTCCCGTAACATCGAAGGTGAAATCGACATTACTGTGTTTGGTTGGAACAACCTCAACGTTAGCCAAATCGGAATACGCGATTTCTTGATAATCCACACCATTGATCGTGATGGTCGGAACGACTGTCGTGGTGCCTAAGAAGTAAAGCACAGCTCCTTCCGTAACATTACTGATGCGCACAAACAGTTCTTCAGAACTGTCAGAATCGACCGACCCTGTCATGGTGATGACTTCGTCTAACGTGAACGCGTCTTTATTGTCCAAAGGCCCGACGTAATCTGGATCATCGATATTGTCTTCGTTGATCTGAATTCGACTAACACTGAATGTGCCAGGGTCCGCATCTGCGGTCACATCAATAACAATACTTTGTTCCACAGAACGAGCCGTCGTCTTATCGTTTGCTCCACCGTTGGCTGAATCATCGTATGGGTTAAACGTCTCTTCCGTAATTGCCGTCGCTTTGAACTCAATCTGCCCTGAGAAATTATCAATAGGGTTAACTACGGTGCTATTGATATCAGCAGATGCGATGATATAAACACCATTAACGGGCGTTAACACATTGCCATTTTGATCAAGTAACTCAAACTTCCCGTCGCCTTGAACTGCTTCAAGTTCGTAGGTAATCGTCTCAGTATTACTGTTATCTTGCGACTCTGCGTTCAGCTGCAACGTGACATTGTCTTCATCTTCGTTGACTTGATACTGATACGTGCTGTTGGAATCATCCCAAGTCGCAATATCCGCTACCGCTTCAATCTCGATTCTGAAGTTTGAGTTAATGGTGTGCTCCGTAGTGCCATTTTTCTCAATTTCAAGCTCATAACGAACTCGCCCACCAGTTTCATCCGAACTAGCGTGTTGGTCTGGAACAAAGAACAGGTTGTCTATCGTCGCGATAGTTTGTCTTGGTTCACTCGGGTTTGGAGCGAAGCTTTGTTCGAGTTCAGGAGAGCCAAATATAATGCTCCCATTTGACTCAGGCACTAATTCAATGTAGTCAGCACCATCAAAGTAATAAAAAGTACCTTGGTGACTATCACCTCCGTTCGGGCTTTTAATCGTCAACTGCCCAATAGATTCAGCGTTATCTTGGTCATACAGACTAACTTGCAGCGCAACTTGCGCTGGCGCATTCGGCAAACCATTTTGGTTATCTTGAACATTCTCAAGAGTCGGCTCATCACCTGTTGCGTAAGGTATGGTTGAGTCTCTACCCGCATCCTCGAAGGTCGTCACTTTCAGCGCAATTCTTGTAGAATCCCTATCAGTAATCGTAATATCTAACGGTGTTTCAGAGGTGTCTAAATCGCCATCCGTCGCAATCACGTTAATCGAGAAGTCGATAGTGTCTAGGCCGTCATGATCGAGATAGCCGTTAGCTCTAAATTCAACCTCACCATTTGAGTTGATGCGTAAAGTACCAAGCTGCCTTTCCTGAGTACCACCATTGCCATCATCGGTTTGCTCATAAACGCGGATAATTCGACTTCCGCTTTGAAGATTTAATGCGTCACTGTAATCAGTCGCATTACCTCTTTGGAAAACAATATCTGCACCATTATTTGAGATACCCTCAATTCGACTCAGTACCGCACCATCAGCCCCCACATCCGTCGCATTAGCAAACATGTCGACTTTAGAGTTGTTGTAACCCTGCCCTTCAAGACGAGTAATCGACTGAGTTGTCACTAATGGAACATCATCAGTGACTGTAATTTTGAGATCAATCGCATTTGATTGGTCTTGGTCAAAGTCTTCTGCAACAACAGAGAAATTAAGGTCAATCGCATTTTCATCTGCACCATCAGGGTGTTTAAGTGGTTTAAACAATTCAAATTGGTAGCTGTTATCCGAGGTATCGAAAATAATCTCGAACACCGCTTCATTACTCGTTGCAGTTTGAGCAACGTAAGTAAATGTTGTGCCGTTTTGTGAAACAGCTAGCCACTCTAAGCTTTCTCCATCAGAGGTTAAGCCCGTCAGAACCAAATCTTCATCAACCAGCTCATACAGCACAACGCCATCCGCACCTTCATCAACAGTGAACAGTCCATTGATGATGGTGTCTTCCGTTTGATCCGAACCAATCCCGGAAAGATCGTCTTCATCAACAGCGGTTTCACCTGTCGGAGCGGTCATCACAGGCACATCATCGAGCACCTCGATTGGCAATACATATTGGTTAGAATCATCACCATCACCATCAACGGCAACAACATCAAACGGTATTGTTAATGTATCGAGGTTACTCGGTGTCGTAGCGTGATTGAGAGGGCCAAGCAAGGTAAAGGTGTAAGCACCATCATCAGTCAGCACTAATGTGAAAATTGGCGTTCCACTTGGGTCGGTCGCCCCTTGGTAGGTGGTCGTGTTGGCAGCACCGGTGATCTCAGTGATCTTAATACCTTCACTGCCCGACGATAGCGTTGCTTCCAGCGTTGAGATATTACGCAGTTCGTAAACTTCAACTTGGTCTGCGCCTTCTGTGGTAATAAACGAACCCGTCGCTTGTGCCAGAGTACCCAAATCATCTTCATCAACCACAAATGTACTCGCGCCAGTGGTGTCAGTAATGGTTGGTACATCATCGGTAATCGTCACCGTAAGAGGCTTCACCGCTGAATCAGTGTTGTCTTTGTCGACGGCTATAACTGGCAAAGTGAAGATTTGATCATTGTTACCTTGTACTGGCAAGTGATCTAACTCTTCCAACAAGGTGAATGTGTACTCTCCTAGAACCACGCTGCTAAACGTGATGGTGAAGATATCCGTTTGGACACCGCCGCTCTCAACGTAACCAATATAATTATCGCTGTTCAGAGGATCTTCTTTTAACTGAACCACCAAACCATCCGCTTGCAGATCGCCTGATGTGTTGAATTGAGCCGGATCAATGCGGAAGTAGCTAACATCATCACTTCCTGCTGTGAAAGTAATGGTTTCAGTTTGGCTCACAGGTAAAACTGGTGAAGAACCATCAACCAGGTTTGCTTCAGCCAACGCGACAGTTGGAACGGTGTCGATAGTTGGTGGCGCGCCATCTGCAATAGTTAGCGTTACAGTCGAAGTGACAATATCGCCATCTTTATCTTCCGATGTCACCGTAATGGTTTTAACGATGTTACCACCCGAATGATCGAGATTACGGTTAGGTTCGAAACGTACATCCCCTTCGAGATTGATAAACAGAGAACCTTCAGTGAACACAAATTCCTGCTCACCCGTGTCGGTTTGTACCAAGGCTGTTTCAGCTTGATTGTCATACACAAACTTAGTGATTGTCGCGCCATCTGCACTTTGCGCAGGCATCACATCAAATGTCGTTGTGGTTGGTGTTCCCGTGGTTGGCTCAGTAATGTTGAGCGCACCTGACTGCATCAGCTGAACATCATCGGTGATGGTGACAGTCAGTGGTTTAGACGCTGAAATATCACCATCAGTATCTTCCGCGTAAACAGAAAGATCAAAGCTCAGATCGTTGTTTCCTAAACCATCAACATGATCTAAACGTTCAAGCAGAGTAAAGGTATATTGGCTCGGATTCGTGTCATCAAAATCCAGAGTGAATATGATTTTCTCGGCACCTGAACCATTAGTAGTAAATGCAATGTAGTCGCCTGAACCAGCTGGATCTTCACGTAAACTCAATTCAAGCCCATCAGACTTCAACGCGCCGTTGGTATTGAACAACCCTACTTCCACCACTATTTCAGCAATATCATCACTGCTTGCAAGTGAAGTAATGGTTTGAGTCATACTCACAGGGGTTACGCTAGGCGTCGAACCATCCGCAAGTAAGCTTTCTGACAATGCCACACCCGGCACAACGTCGATTGTTGGCCCATCACCATCAACAATGGTGAGCGTAACCGTCGACGAAAAGATATCGTTATCAAAATCTGAAGACGTGAACACGATTGACTTAACAATGTTACCTGCAGAGTGATCAAGGTTTCGATTAGGCTCAAACCTTACGTCACCATCTAATGTCACAAACAGTGAACCTTCAGTGAAAACAAACTCTTGTTCGCCACTGATGTTCTGATTCAGAGTAATTGGAGAACCACCGTCATACGTGAACTGCGTAATGTTCGCGCCGTCTGCACTTGGTATTGGCATCACATCAACGGTAGTTGTTGTTGGAGTACCAGAATTTGGTTCGGTAATGGTTAAGAAGCCATCTTGCATTTGCTGGAGGTCATCTTCTATCGTAACCACCACATCGCGCTTCGTTGATTCAGAATCATCTGTATCAACAGCATAGATAGGTAAGCGGAAAGTAAGGTCGTTGTTGAGCACGCCATCAAGATGGTCGAGTGCCTCTATCAAGGTAAATGTAAACTGAGCTTTGTTTGCACTATCAAAGCTAATGGTAAATACATCGGTAACGTTACCCATACCATCGTCGGTATAACCAATGTAGTCACCAGCAGAAGAAGGATCTTCTTTTAGTTGAACAACAAGACCACTTGATTTCAGCAGATCGCCAGGGTTGAATTCGTTGGTCGCAATTCTAAAGTGACTAAAATCATCACTTCCTTCTGTATACGTAATTGTATGAGTCGAACTGACCGGAGAACCACTTGGCGTCGAGCCATCCGCTAGGTTAACTTCCGATAAGTTAACATCTGGAACCACGTCGATAACGGGATCGATGCCGTCTTTGATCGTCAAAGTTACATCCGCGGTATCGGTATCGGTATCAAAATCACTGGTGGTGACGACAATCGTTCTTACGATATCGCCAGATGAATGGTCGAGATCTCGGTTCGGCTCAAAACGAACCTCCCCTTCAATGGTGATGTACAGTAAGCCATCGGTTACGGTAAAGACTTGTTCTGTAGATATGCTTGGGTCTAACGTTACAGCTGTGCCACCATCGTAAGTAAACTGTGTCACTTTCGCGCCATCAGCACTCTGCGTAGGCATAACATCAATGATTGCCGTCGTTGGTGGTGTACCCGATGCCAAATCAGCTAATGAAGGCTCAGTGATACTCAAGGTGCCATCTTGAACTCCTTGTACGTCATCGGTGATCGCAACCGTCATTGGCGACATTGCAGAATCATCACCATCTGCATCAACCACTAACACAGGGACATCGAAGCTTAGTGTATTGTTTTGTAATCCATCGACATGATCTAACGCTTCAAGCAGTGTGAACGTGTATTGTCCTAAATTACTCGTCGAGAAGCTGATCGTGAAGACGTTGGTTTCTACGTTAGAACCGTCTTTAACGAAGCCAATGTAATTACCAGAATTAGCTGGCTGCTCTTTTATCTCGACATCGAGGCCGTTCGATTTCAAAGCCCCTGAAGTATTGAACTGCGTAGGATCAATTCTGAAATGGCTTACGTCGTCACTACCCGCTGTGTAGGTAATAGTTTGTGTCATTGTCACTGGATTGCCCGTTGGCGCAGAGCCATCAGCCAGATCCACTTCAGATAACGTAATCCCGGGAACGAGGTCGATGGTAGGAAGGTCACCATCAACAATCTTAAGTGTCACTGTCGATGTGACAATATCGCCATCGAGGTCAACAGACGTCACCTCAATCGACTTGGTAATATCACCACCAGCATGATTTTGATTACGTACAGGCTCGAATCGTATCTCACCTTCTGTCGTAATGAATACCGAGCCTTCTGTGAACACGAACTCTTGTTCACCATTCACATTTAAATCAAGGCTTTCTGCAGTGTTACCATCGAAAACAAATGAAGTGACTTTCGCTCCGTCAGCGCTTTGACTTGGCATCACATCATAGGTATTTGATGTTTCAACACTTGCTGCCGGCTCACGACTGGTGATTGTGCCGTCTTGCATCAATTGCACATCGTCGCCAATGGTCACACCAAGCTGAGAAACTAACGAGTCATCGCCATCACTATCCACCGCATACACAGGTAAATTAAAGCTTAAATCGTTGTTGCCACGCGCATCTTGATGATCCAGAGCTTCGATTAAAGTAAATGTGTATTCACCTAAGGTTCCGGAGTTGAAGTCCAGCGTAAATACTGTCGTCTCTACATTAGACGAGCTGGTAGTAAAACCAATGTACTGACCAGAGCCTTGAGGATCTTCGCGCAGTTCGACCACTAAGCCATTCGACTTAAGCGCATCGTTAGTATTAAACTCGGTTGGTTCCAAACGGAAGCGAACCACATCATCACTTTGGTTGGTGAAAGTAATCGTCTCCGTTGAGCTGACCGCGCCGGCACTTGGCACAGAACCATCAGCTAGGTTTGTTTCTGAGAGCGTAACGCTTGGTACCGCATCGATAGTTGGAATATCACCATCGGTAATGGTCAGCGTAACGGTTGAAGTCACAGGATCGTTATCAAAATCACTTGAAGTAACGACAATCGACTTCACGATGTCTTCGCTGGCAGAGTGGTCAAGGTCACGATTAGGTTCAAAGCGCACTTGGCCTTGAAGAGTGATGAATAACTCACCTTCTGTGAAACTAAACTGCTGCTCGCCTACGATGCTTTGATCGAGTGTTTTGACAATACCGCCAAATGAGAATTCAGTGATCGTCGCACCATCGGCACTCTGATTTGGCATCACATCAATGGTGTTGGTCGTGATTGTTCCGTCTGCAAGGTTTGGCTCAGTGATATCTAACGTAACGTCTTGCATTATTTGGACATCATCACCAATGGTCACATTGAGTTGAGACATCAGTGAATCATCGCCATCACTGTCGACAGCATAAACAGGCAGGTCAAAACTCAAATCGTTGTTATCTAGGCCATCTATACCCAATCAACTTGAAGATGCAGGCTTAAACACCTGAAAATTGTCATTGATTCGAGACGTCAACGAACCTGCAATCTCTGGAAGAGTTACAGTAAAAAATTGGTCTATGGCTTCCTTGA
>NZ_JACJFF010000164.1:0-8579 GCF_014164465.1 Vibrio sp. SG41-7
GGAAGCCATAGACCAATTTTTTACTGTAACTCTTCCAGAGATTGCAGGTTCGTTGACGTCTCGAATCAATGACAATTTTCAGGTGTTTAAGCCTGCATCTTCAAGTTGATTGGGTATATACCGACCTTATCAAGAGATTGGTTGATGTAAGACAACATGTCAGGGTCTGACGCATCAATCTTGTAAGTACTTTCACCATCATCCTCTCTATCCAATAATTGGAATAGCTCCCCAAAGACAGCAGCTGCCGGTGCTCGGTTCAACTCTTCAATTACTAAGCAGACATGTTTAGACGGGTGAGATTTCGCTTCTATTAGTGCTTTAGTAAACGGCCCTGGTCGGAATTGGTAAGCAACGTAGGGTTTTCCGTTTTCATCTGTTGCCATGTTAGGTTTAAGGGCACCAACAAAGTCACTGTACTGAGTGTCAGGGTGAAAAACCGTCACGATTTTATTAGCACCATCACACTCTACATTATGAATGTGATGGCTCTTACCTGTTCCAGGCGCACCATAAAAGATTTTATTGCTCGCACCGGTAAATGCAGGGGCTTTCAAGTCAAAGCGAAGAAAAGACTTAAAGAAAAACACCTCATCATCTTTCTGAATAGACATGTTGTTCCACAGCCTAGAGATAAGATCAGAGACACTTGCTCTTAATTCATCAGTATCAAGTAAGCCTGTTTTAACATATACATACTGGTGTGAAGGTAAATGATAGTGAATCGGCTCTTCAACATATTCTGCGTGACCCAATATAGAGGTAGGTCTAAACAAAAATGCTTTATCGATTGATCCCCAATCAGCAAACCCTGATGAGGATGGAGTTAATTCAGCATCCAATTTACCTTGCCATCCAAGTGTCGATAAGACCCTAAACATCAACTCATCGCCACTTGTTGACCTAAAGAGGTATGGAATAGCTGGAGAGTAGTTATCCATAAGAGCTTGGTAAGCTGATGGGGATTTGGAGAACGCATAAAGCAAATCACCAAGTACACCAGAGCTTGCATCTGGGACAGGCAACGCTTTCAGCAAGATTGAGCTCATAAAATCATCTTGTGAACGATATTTTTTCCCTTTAGTTTTGTCATCGTTAATAATATCTTTCCCGCCCAATCGATTAGCTTTCAAACGGAATGCATTTAAAAAATTATCTCGGCTATAAGGATCTAACGAGGTTAATACTGGGTTTGATGGTGAAGAGCTATTAATTAAATTATGAAAATCAACTGCTGTCTTTACCGAGCTTTTTACTTGGTCAAAGACAGCCATGTAGTTACTAAGCAGAGAAACTAAAGGTTGGAGCTTTAGTGCATATAGGAAGTAGTGGCTAGGAATATAGCAATGGTTTTTATTGTTTGTAATCTTAATTCGAGCTGAATGCTCGAAGATCTCAAGATCCAAGTCGAGGTTACTAAAAGCACTCTTGACCTCTTCTGTAAACGAAAACTCATCAAAATGCCAGCTTGACTCCGACTCACTCTTATACCATTCACCAACCGTGTTAATTTTTGAAAGCATTACTTTCTAATTCCTAAATAAAAATACAGCTACCCTAAGGCAGCTGCATTGAAGTTAATCGTGCTTAATCCAAAGGCTACGCGAGACCTCTTGACGTAAGTTTTCTATCAGTTTCTTGTTGGTGTCTGAAAACTGGCCGTTCTCAAACTCCCCCATAAAAAACAGACACTCGGCTAACGGCCTTGATTGCTCTTCCGACAGGTTACGTATAAGAGGGTGTTCATTATTTAGAGTAATATAGTGGTCATCTTCATATCCAGGTTCCCATAGCGAACCATCACTTGTTTTAGCTAGGCGAACATCAATATCTTCGATCAGAGGAGCAACTATTCTGTAGTTGCTCAAATGCTCTCCTCGACCAGAGCAAAGGATACGGAAGTCCAACAACCCATTAAAAATAGCTACTAAAGCATCACCAAATCCAGCTCTGTAAATACCATAACGATCCGCAATAATATTGCCAAACATATCCATGTTAGCGGTACCAACACTCTCGCAACCTAGTATCAAAGTGTAATGTGTTTTTACCGCTTCAGGCATAAAGATACGAGCATATTTTTTTCCTTGGTGTTGAAGTGCTTCTGCCACTTTTTCTGTAGAGAATATGAACGCTTCAAGTCCTAAGGTATCTGCGACCTCGTAAGCCATACGGGTAATTTCGGATCGTTCTGGTAATTGCTCATTGAGCCAATCTAGCAAGGCGACATGCTTTTTCTTTAAGTCGCCTTTAGGTAGGTCTGTAACTGCAACCTCAAAGATGCTTTCAAATTGCTCTTGGTGGCTAAATGCCACAGCACTTGCCGCTAGCTGGTAAACGTAATCGGTAACGATATGATCTGATTCATTAAAAATCCGATTGAACAAATCTATAGGAATAGGAATTGTTGTCTTCCAAAAAATCAGACCGTCCACTCGATACTTTGGGTTTTTATCATTCAAATAGCGTTTAAAGTCGGATAGATCATATTGGTAACTCATTCATCCTCCTCCACATCTGGAAGCTCGATACTCAAATGGCGTAATGTTTGACTTACCTTTTGGCGAAATCCATTCAACGTATGCTTGTTAGCATCAGAGAACTCACCGTGCTCAGCATTTGATAAACTCCACAGCAGCATATCCAAGGCTTTCATGGCCTCGGCATTACCTTTGCAAACGTTATACATCTTATGGAAGTAAGGGTGTGACTTGCCAAGGGTGACGCATGTATTTCCTTCGTCATCACATGAAGGCTCCCATAAGCAATCACCCAGTAATGAATCTTCCTCATGTACACGAACGGCTTTGTCATCATAGACACGAATCCCCTGAATCACGATCGGTTTCATCTGATTTTTATTGCGGATCGTTACCGTGTCACCATCAACTTTAATTTCAGAGTTCTTGGTGTACTTTTTATGTTTATCAATCGCTTTATCGGCAGGGCCGTGCGCCCGCTTAGTATTTGCAGAAGTTAAGCGTTCTTGCCCTTTAGTCAACTCTTGACGCCAAGGAGAAATGAGCTGTTGTAACTCTTTTCTGATTTCGGCAGGGATAATGACACGACTCTTGCGAAAGTCGATGCTGAACACATCATCTAATTCGTGGCTGAAATTCAGCTCAACTCGAAGACGTGTGATCTTACTTTCTTTTTTATACATACGATGTGGCCAGCCATCGTGCCAGATAAGGCGACCTTCTCGATAGATGTAAAGCCCTTGATTATCGAGGCCATAACGGACGTAGTCTTGCTCATCAGAATTCAATTCATTTAGAGAAGGAATAACACCGCCTTTTACGGTAAAGCTAAGATTTTTATCGCCCTCAATTTGTACGAACCTCTCTTTCAATATACGAGAACGCACACCGTCCTTAGTTACAAATTGGGAGCAGAGAGGATCCCAACCCTTTAAGTTTACGGATGGGCTATCTCCAACTTTCATTGAAATGGTCACTTCACCAGAGTTCAAAAACTTGAAGAATACTGCGCTTAGCTCTAAAGAAAGGTCTTTACCAAGAGACTTAATCTGCTCTCGCATTTGCTTTTCACTGCCAGACTTAACTAAACGGTCTATATTCTCCCAAATAATCATGGTGCCGCTAGCATTTGAAAAACTACTCAATACCTCAAAATCATCGTAATAATCATCTTCATCTGGAGTTTCTAACTCCCAGCGATCCGAAGCGATAATTTTATCTATATCCCACGCTCGACCGACGTTGTTACCATTCTGATGGGATAGCACTACAAGACGGCGACAAAATGCTGTCGATGCTGTCTTTAGCCCCATACCGAACTTACCTAACGATTTAGGATTGTCACGGCGTGGCGAACCATAACGCATTGCATTTCGTAGTTGTTCTTCTGACATCCCATCACCATTATCGCTAATGATGACTCTGAACTCTCCATACATATACTGGAGTTCGACTTCAATTTGAGTTGCATTAGCCGCTATTGAATTGTCAATAATGTCCGAAAATGCAGCCTCTTTGCTATAACCGGTATCACGTAAACTTTCGACTAATCGAGCCGCTGACGGGCGAAAATCATCTTCTTCTGGTAGTTCTATTTTTTGATTCATAAACCTAACGTTTCCAAATACTCTAGCATTATCTGCTTATCTGTTTCTTTATCATCGGTAACTGAAACAACACGTTCACTGAGCTGCTGCTTTAGACGGATGCGTTCATCGATCTTTTCTTCAATAGTACCGGCGTAGTACATGTAATAAACATTCACTATGAATTTTTGACCATTTCGCCAAGCCCTTGCCGTCGCTTGCTCTTCAAGTGCAGGGTTCCACTGACGGCAGTAGTGAATCACATTAGTTGCGGCTGTAATATTGAGCCCCATACCTGCCGTTCGAGGGTGCAGTAACAAAACGTCAAAGCCTTTTGAGGAAGAGAAGGTATCAATAAGTGGCTGACGCTCATCATTGGGTGTGCGACCATCAATAACCCCAAGCAATATGCCATACCTTTCGCGTATCGCACCTTGTATTAAGTCAATAGCCTTTTGGAAAGTTGCAAAAATAATAACCTTCTCACCAGCTTGTACAATTTTATCCAATTGGATCATAAGTAACTCGAACTTAGCGCTATGCTTAATAAGAGATCTAACATCATTAGGTATTGTAGAGTCAATCAGTGCTGGGTGAGCTGTAAATTGCTGGAGTTTATTTATTAATGGAAGGATCCCACCACCACCGTTTTGATTATCTCTCTGCATCTCATCAATCAACGATTCATACTGTGCTTTTTCAACTTCTCCCATAGAAACGGCTGTGTGTATATCAAGCTTTTCTGGTAATTGCTCCAACACATCTTTTTTCATTCTGCGTAAAGTAATTTGACGCAAACTACTCTCAAGCTCTTCTAAATTCTTATTGAGTGTCTCAGACAAATCAGAATGAACATATCGACTCTTAAAGCTATCTTGCGCCCCTAAAAAGCCTTCAAATACTAGGTCCGTTAACGCCCATGCATCCATTAAGCTGTTTTCAACTGGGGTCCCAGACATAGCAACGGTTACACCAACATTCAATCGACGAGCAGACAAGGAACGGCTCGATTTAGGGTTTTTTAACATACTCGCTTCGTCAAACAGAGCGAGGTCAAAATACATGTCTTCAAACATAGTAATGTCTGAAGACATTGTCGTGTAAGGAGTAACCACGACATTATGCTCATCAAAAGCGGAAGCGACACCACGACGATGTTTTCCATAATGAAGGTATGGAACAATACTTGGGGCAAAAAACTGGAACTCTCTAACCCAATTGTCGAGTAAGGGATTTGGAACGACGATTAAAATTTTACTGTTAGGATTCTTCTCTAAGACATCGCAACACAGCGCAATCACTTGGGCTGTCTTGCCTAATCCCATATCATCGGCAAGAATAGTTCCCACGCCGTTTTCAGCACAAAAACTTAACCAGTTGACCCCTTCTTCTTGATACGGATACAACGATTGCACGAATAGCTTTTCATGATGAGCTTGTTTCTTCTGATTATCTCTCAGCATTTCAATTAAGTGAGCTGGGAACTCATCAATCAACGCTTCTAAATGTAAGGAACGAAGAAGTTTCATCAACTTAGGTAGCGGTAAGTCACCAAAAGCGATAGCTAGGTGCTCATTGATGCGGGAGCTAACAAAATGCACTCTTTTACCATCAGATATGAAGTAGCCATACTTAACCAACGAATGTGTTTGTTCTTTATCTAATGGTTTTCCACGAAAAAACAAAACAAAATTAGGGGCTGGTTCTGTTTCAAATTTAAAATGGATTTGAGCCGGGCGCTTAGAAATAACTAACCCAACCTCAACACCGTCAGAGTTGGCTGATATTCTCCCCAGCTTAAATAGGTGTTCAGCTTCCAAAAAAACACCATTGTGCTCAACCATCCCATTTTTAATTATATAAGCCATTCTCACGTCCTGTTTACAGGGTTAAAAACCGGATAACCACTTGCAATTATGTATGTCTAAATATACAGTGCACACTATCACCGGGGCAAAAACCGGATATCAATTGAGAAATATGGTGCACAAATTGAATACCTCCCATTATATCAAAGAGTTAAGAGATAGACTTGGTTTAGGGCAGCGCGAGCTAGCAAATTTGATAGGTCTAGGCAAAGACGGCGAACGAACAATTCGTGGTTGGGAAGCTGGAGAGCATAAACCTTCACCTCTTAAGTGGGGTAAAATTATCGACCTAGAAGATGAAATGAAAAGGTTCTACGATAATGCCCCTTTAAAACAAGGAAAAATAGAAGACGCAAGCTTTCGTTTTATCGATCTTTTTGCTGGTATTGGTGGTATCCGCTACCCATTTCAGCAGTTAGGCGGTCATTGTGTTTTCACCTCAGAATGGGATAAATTCGCCCAAAAAACTTACTTAGCTAACTATGGCGACATGCCAAATGGTGATATCACTAAGATCTCAGCTGAAGAGATCGATGATCATGAAATCCTTTTAGGTGGTTTTCCATGCCAAGCCTTCTCTCAAGCAGGTCTAAAACAAGGATTCAGTGATACACGAGGTACGATGTTCTTTGAGGTCCAGAAAATTTTGGCATTAAAGAGACCCAAAGCTTTTTTACTTGAAAACGTCAAACAGCTCAGAGGGCATGACAAAGGTCGTACACTAAAAACGATCATGGATATCTTACAAGGGAAACATGAACAACAGATCCCAGAAGATGTGCCTATGAGTGAAGAAGCACGACGTGCGTTGCAAGATGAGTTGAACTACTGGGTTGATGTACGCGTATTACGAGCAGGTGACTTTGGTGCACCTCAGAACCGAGAGCGAGTGTTCATAATTGGTTTTGATAAGGACCAGTTCCCAGGCGTAAATTTCGGCGATATGTTCAATTGGCCTGAGCCGCCAAAGACACCAACACGTGTTGGAGACATCCTACAAACACCAGAGGAATTGGCTGCTGATCATGCAGAGCATGGTAAAGACCGTTTTACTATTTCAGATAGACTATGGGAAGGACATCAAAAGCGAAAGGAAGGACATAAGACCAAAGGCAACGGGTTTGGTTATTCACTTTTCAATGCAGAGAGTGAGTACACGAATACCATCAGTGCTCGATACTATAAAGATGGTTCAGAGATACTCATTGACCAAGCCCAGCTCAATAAAAACCCACGCAAGCTAACGCCACGCGAGTGCGCTAGGTTACAAGGTTTTCCTGAAAGCTTTAAGGTTGATGCCGTTTCACAAAACCAAGTGTATCAGCAGTTTGGCAACTCAGTTTGCATGAATGTAATACATGCTGTAGCTAAACAACTGGTTAGCACACTATCAGCCGCCGACCAGTTGATGGGTGGTAAACGTCAAGCTAATTAAGTCCCTTGAAGAATAAGCCCCTAATTGGGGCTTATTCTCCATTAAAAGTTTAAAGTACTTCTTCTTTGAAGGTCTTGCTCTAGTAGAGCTTTAATATCGTCACCTAACTCTGATAACGGTCGGAAAAAACCTGTTCCATTGATATTAAGGGGTGCAGCCCTACCCGACTGGTTATAAAAAGCACAAACTTCTGCATAAGTAGATGTATTTTCATTATGCTGTTCTTCTGTCACGGCAACATCTGGTAGATAGATAGCCAGAAAGCCTGCCTTTTTAAAGTTTCTAACTTTGTACTGAGATGTAAACTCTGATGGTTCCTCGAAAAAACCAACACCGACTAGATCATTGGAGAAGCCTGATGCAAGAAGGCGTTCTCTCGAATACCCTGATTTCACAGAAAACCAAAGATTATTAGGCAAAGACATTAGTACAAAGTCCCCATAGGACTTAGTGTCATCTTGATTGGTTTGAAAAATATCTGGACTCGTTGAGACTGTTTCTATCGCACGTTTAAGCAGTTCTTCAGATAGAGAACCAAGGACAGATACTCCTCCCTGAGCTTCGTTATTTCCTTGATCTTCTTTCTGCAACCTAGTCCAACGCGCCTCATGCCTTGATCTAAGATCTCTTTTAAAGTCCGATATATTTGAAAAGTCTACAACTTCTCGACGAAGAACCGAGAGGGCTTCTACTTGATGAGCCGCTCCTGGGTGAATATTTTTTAAGAAAAGAGCTAACTGAGGGACTTTAGCCAAAATTTTGGTCTTAATGCGTTTTCTAGACAAGTTAGGATCAGAATGCCCATCGCAGAGATCACAGTCATAAAAGAAATCACTACTAACCTCCGTACATATTTCTAGGTACAATTGAGACAACTCAACTTTATCCTGAAGGCGGTCCACTAATTGGACAAATTGCACCTGAGTTGGAAAAGGTTGGAGTACACTAATCGAGTCAAATTGAGAACGGTCCATCTTAAAAATCCATAAAAAATCAAAACCTTAATATCTCATACTAAAAAAGATCACATTACATTGTTTAATCGACCAATATCTCATTTCCTAATACTTATTTAGTACCTATTCTTAGGGCGTGTTGATCTTTCGTGAGTGTTTTTTGAACAGCATGGTAAAGAGTTATAATTTGCTTCGCCAAAAGTAAAACCATAACCAATACCATGCCAAGAACAATGCTAACTGATATTCGCTGG
>NZ_JACJFF010000165.1:0-8310 GCF_014164465.1 Vibrio sp. SG41-7
CCCTGGAAACTTATCGACCAATCCCTTAATACAGAACATTCTCCTTATGAGCTTCACCTACAAGTGGGGGCTGAACGTGGAGTACTTTACTCGTGTCCAGAATGTGGCGCCGCTTGCTCTGCACATGACTTCAAAGAGAAAACATGGCGTCATCTCAACTTTTTTCAGCACCATTGCTATATCACAGCGAAGATACCTAGAGTTCACTGCAAAACTCACGGGGTAAAGCTCATCGAAGTGCCTTGGGCAAGAGCGGGTAGTGGTTTTACTTTGCTGTTCGAAGAAGTGGCCTTAACACTCGTAAGAGAGATGCCAGTTAACGCTGCCGCTAAGTTTATGGAAGTGACGGATAAGCGGCTTTGGCGAGTGGTGGAACATTACGTGGAACAAGCTTTATCACGACTTGACCTCTCATCTCTTCAAGCTTTTGGATTTGATGAGACAGCTTCAAAACGTGGACATAATTACGTCACTGTTTTCATCGATATGGCTCGTAAAACCCTACCCGTTGTATTTGCTATACCAGGAAAAGGAAAGAAAACAGTCTCTGAGTTTAAAACCTTTATTGAAAAGCACGGGGCGAAATCTGAGCAAGTCCTTGAAGTCGTGTGTGATATGTCTCCGTCCTTTTTAAGCGGTGTCAAAGATGAATTTCCGAAAGCGAATGTAACCGTCGACTGGTTCCATGTTGTGCAGTTATTTACCCGAGCCGTTGATGAGGTTCGGAAAGAGGAAAGAAAACACAGTGAGATGCCTAAGGCGCTTCGTTGGGCAGTTTTAAAGAATGCTGAAAGTCCAATGACAGATAAGCAAGCACAAGCTTTACTTGACCTAGAGCAGTATGAGCTTGAGACAGCGAAAGCTTGGCGAGTTAAAGAAAAGTTACGTTGGATAAGAGAAGCGAAAACGACTCAAGCCGCTCGTTGGCGCCTTACTAATTTCATCAAGTTTACACTTGACGAAATAGGAAGTTCAGATGCTTTAGAGCCGGTAAGAAAAGCGCTAGCCACCTTAGAAAAGCACTCGGAGAGAATACTTCAACGCTGGACTTCGACCTATACTAATGCGCGAATGGAAGGTCTGAACAGTTTATTTCAAGCCGCGAGGTCGAGGGCTCGAGGCTATAGAAATACAGCCACTTTCATCACCATGATCTACATGATAGCGAGCCCTGCCGCTGAAATATTGAAATCCACTTGAAACGTCGAAGAGCCTTTATTATTTACCACTGTAGCGTCCACCCTTTTCTAAACCACATCAATTGGATAGGCAGCAACAAGAACAGCAACCAATAGCCCGCGTCTAACCAAGGTAGGGCGCTATCGTTGACCGCAAACAGGTTGTTTTGGATGCCTTGATAAACCGCTTCTACATCGCTAGCGTCGTGGGTGAATGAAACCATTTTTCCATGACCTGCTTGCGCGAGTTGTGATAGTGAAGCGAGTTGAGTTTCTGTTAAACCTGCCGTGCCATTTCCGCCACTTTGTGGGTTTTCACCCATCGCCCAAACGATCACTTGATGTTGCTGTTGTTCAAACGCTTTAGTGAATTCTTCTATCGCTTCGTCATTGGTCTTGTCCGTCAGTATCAAAACCGTTGATGGTGCTTTTGCTTGTGAGATTAGCTCGAGTGTTGGCTTTAACACTGAAGCCGGTTTGCTCTCGTTATCTGGCAACAAGCTTCCATCCAATACATCGAGGAAGTATCGCGTTAACTCTTTGTCTTTGGTGACAGGCATAGCGATATGCGCACTGCCGCCGTATATAACCAATCCGGTTTTTGCATCGCCTCGTAGTTCAACGAGCTGATTGATCTTCTGTTTAGCGCGCTCTAATCGTGACGGCTGAATATCGGTTTTATTCATTGAATCAGAGACATCCAAGGCGATCACCAGCTCGGAATTGTCTTCAAAAAATGGTGAAGGTTGTTGCTGCCACGTTGGACCCGCCATAATGAGCGTGGCTAGAACCGCAAACACAAAAAACAATCGATTAGGAGAAACTATACGCGCTCGATTTTGGTTGAGAGACAGATGTTCCACCATGTTTTTAGACATCACAGGTTGCCACTGCGCGACTAAATCGTCTTGTTGAACGAGTGCACGATAAAACAACACGAACGGGATCAGTGCTAACAACCAGAATGGGCGCATGAAATGAAACTGGGTGACATCGCCACCAAACAATGTATTGAAATCAGTCATTGGTGAGCTCATCTCTACGGCGAATAACGCGCTTTATTTCTTTTCTACGACGCAGATTTGCACCAAACACGATTAAGGCGGCGAGTAGGTTGCTCGCTAGACATACGCCAAATGCATAGTGGTGCAAGCTGTGTTTCGGACGATGAGATAACAGTTCGAACTCTTGCTGTTCTAGTTCATCTATCGTTGCGTAAGCTTGTTCGAGTTGCTTTCGGTCCATGGCATGAAACATCTGCCCGCCAGTTGCTGCTGATACTTTCTCTAGTGTTGGAAGGTCCATCTTGTAGCGACCTTTGGTACTCGGGTCACCAATTGCAATGGTGTAAATCTTCACGCCATATTTGGCGGCGATTTCCGCGGCTTTGACAGGAGGCATTCTCGAGCTGGTGTCATCACCATCGGTAAGCAGAATCATCACTCGCTGACGACTCTGTTCTCGTTCGAATACGGCAATTGATAAGCCAATCGCATCGCCAAAAGCGGTTTGAAATCCAGCGTAGCCAAGCTCAACGTCTTCGAGTAGCGATTGCCACACGTCAATATCTTCAGTAAATGGCGCTTGAACATAAGCAGAGTCTGCAAACAAGATTAACCCCAAGCGGTCATGCTCTCGTTGGGCTGCGAACTCACGCAATACCTGCTTTGCAATCGTTAAACGGTCGTGTTTGTTGCCTTGTTTATCGGCAAAATCCTCTTCTGACATCGAACCTGACAGATCAAGTGCGACCATAATTTCACGAGCGGATTTCTTTTGTTCAATTGGTTCGCCTACCCACATCGGTTTAGCAATCGCGACGACTAAAGCGAGATAGCTGATAATGACTAATAGCCATTGCACTTTGCGACGGCTCATCTTGACCGCGGTTTCAGAGGGCTCTTGTGAAGACACGGCAATCAGGCGATCAAAAAAGGGCACTTGAATCGCGCTTTTTGACTCTTTGTAAACAGGCAATAACCAATACACGGCAAAGGGTAAGCAGATCAGTGCAAACGCTATCGGGTATTCAAATTCAATCATGTGACACCTCGTGATGCTTTATCCAAAGTGCAACGTTATCCATGATGGCGTTCCGTTTTTCTTCCGTTAATGTCGCTGCTGAAGAGTAGGCGAGTTGAGCAAGTACACCTGAGAGTTCTGATGTAGAGAACTCGGATGAAAATTGGCGATTGGTGCAATGCTCATCTAACCATTTTTCCCAATCTGTGCCGGTTAAGGGGGCGACCTCTGTACGAGAAAAGGCGTACAATGCTGTTCTTCGTAGCAGTTGTGGTAGCTTTTGAAATGATGAAATGTCACCAGACTGAGCCTCCAAAGAGAGTTGCTCGAGTTCTACCAAGGCAGCGCGTCGGTATGTGTTTGCTAGGTACTTTTGAATAACTAAATAGACACGATATAAAGCGAAGCAAAACAGTAACAAGAATAGCCAGTACCAGCCTGGAGCATTCGGTAGCCACGAGATACTTTCTGGCAAAGAAGGCTCAGACAAAGAGACCATCAATGGATTTACATTTTCTGGCTGTAAAGGCTCAAGCCCAGTGTTGGTCGTCATAGTCTGCATTCTCAGTTATTTAACTCGCGCCGAGTGCTTTTCTAAGCTGAACATCGGTTGGATCGACTGTGTTGAAAGGCAATACAGGGATTCGATATTTCTTCGCCACTGCCGTGAAATTATCAATGGCTTGAACCACATCTTTGGCAAATGCATCGCGTAACTGTGCTTCTTGGCCTGATACGGATAATTGCAATTGCCCGTCGCTAAGTACCATTTTATTAAGCGTGGCTAAATCATGCTCTAGTGGGTCGGTAACATGACACAACACCACATCGTTGTGCTGACACAATGCCTTGATTTGTTCTTCGCTACGCTCGTTATAGCCGTAGCCATCGGTAATCAAGATCACTAACCCATCATGCTTAACCAACCTCTGCGCTTGATGAAACAATTTAGCGAAGGAATTGGGTTGGGTGTCTTGAGCCTTTCCCGCTTTGAGCTGCTGATTCTTACTCGCAATCTCATTGAGTATTTTGAGTACGTGATTTGCGCTGCGTTGCGGTGAAATAGGCAGAGCAGTGCTGTCGTTATAAACAATGGCACCAACACGATCGGTACTGTCTATGACTTTCCAAGCAATCAAAGCTGCGATTTCTGCAGCAACTACAGATTTCATTCGACCTGTACTGCCAAAGAACATACTAGTGCGCTGATCGACCATCACATAAACGTTACGCTCGCGCTCTTCAGAGAATATTTTGACGTGTGGCTTGCCCGTTCTGTTCGTCACTATCCAATCCATGGTGCGAATGTCGTCACCAATCTGATAGTGACGCATCTCTTCAAAGTTCAATCCACGTCCACGTAGCTTAGATACATGACGACCTGTTAACGCACTGTTGATTGGCTGATTAGGCAGAAAGTCAAAGCCATGCGCCTTGTATTTCAACAATCGCAATGCCTTTAGATCGGTATAGATATCGGGATCAAGTGTTGGTTTCGTCTCCATGGTGACCTCTCGCGTTACGCTACTGCAACTTGAGACAAAATCTCATCGATGACTCTGTCTGAACTGACGCCTTCAGCCAATGCATCGTACGATAGAATCAGGCGGTGGCGCAGAACCCCATGAACCACGTTACGAACATCATCAGGGTCGACAAAGTCCTTACCGTTTAGCCATGCCATCGCTCTTGAACACTTGTCTAATGCGATGGTTGCACGCGGGCTTGAACCAACACCGATCCACTGTGAAAGGGGTGACTCTGGGTACAACTCGGGTTGTCTTGTTGCCACCACAATCGCGACAATGTATTTAAGAACCGCGTCGCTACAATGTATGTCGCGCAGTTGATCGCGAGCATCAAAAATACATTGAGGAACAATAGGTGCTGGTTTGTCTGTGCTTGGTTTTTCCTCACTGCGAACCATCTTAATGATCTGCTCTTCGGCATCCGCATCTGGATAATCGAGATTTATTTTCATGATAAATCTGTCCATTTGCGCTTCTGGCAGCGGATAAGTACCTTCTTGTTCAACCGGGTTTTGTGTCGCTAAAACCATGAATAGATCAGGCAGTTTGTAAGTCTTGCCAGCTACAGTGATTTGACGCTCTTCCATCGCTTCCAACAATGCAGCTTGTACCTTTGCTGGGGATCGGTTGATTTCATCGGCCAGTAATAGATTGTTGAAAACGGGGCCCGGTTGGAAGGTAAGCGTCGGTTTGCCGTCTACATCTTGATACACCTCTGTGCCTGTTACGTCCGAAGGCAACAAATCTGGAGTGAATTGAACACGACCAAGGTCAACTTGTAGGGCAGAAGCCAATGATTTGATAGAACGAGTCTTTGCTGTTCCGGGTAATCCTTCAAGCAGAACATTACCATTTGTAAGTAGTGCAACCAGTAATGTGTCAACCATATGTTGTTGGCCAATTACCGAGGATTCCATCTGCTGCTTTAGTTGGTTTATAGAGTCTAAAGTTGGGTTCATTTGCTTACCTATTGACTAATTAATCAAGTGAGATTCAGGTCACCAGATGGCGAAAAGATAAATATTGTTAGTTAAAGCAATTATTTAAATCACCTTTGCTAAGGGTAGTCGAAAATAATTTCGACATACGCGATCAACATATCTTTGTTAAAGGCTCACCTTGGAAATACTGAATTGCATGGTCTATAAATAGGCTACTGTATTGTTTGTATTTTAATCAAGAATAATGGTTGATAAGTAACATTACTTTGCTGCATATCTCTTATACGGCGATGTCATTTGTGAATTTATGATGCCTTGATAACATTGTTCACAAGTTGAGCGGTTAACGAACTAACTGTTCGAACAAAAGCAAATGGACTATGTATTGATTTAGCGTTATCGATTTTATTAGAGGTCAACAATGAAAAAATTAGCATTAGTAGTTTTAGGTTTAAGCGCAGTTTCTCTTTCTTCTTACGCAGCTGAAGAAGTTTCAACTCTGACAGAGTTCTTCAATGCCGATGGTGAAGTTACTACCGTCGACAATTACGCGGTGTACGAAACGTCACGCCAATATTTGAAAAACCAAGAGCTTGTTGGCGTTAATAAATTCCTACACAAACGCGAGCTAACGCCAACTGATAAACAGCCTGTGGTTCGAATGAACCGAGACACTTACTACTCAATGGCTGTGATTAACGTTTCACAGGGCGCGACGATTACGCTACCTGAGATTCCTGAAGGCAAATACATGTCGATGGAAGTGATTACAGAAGACCACCGCATTCAGCCAATGCAATACGGTCCTGGTACGTTTGATCTTTCTACTCACAGTGGTGACCATGTGTATGTAATCGTTCGTACCGACGCGACGTTCACCAAAGATGAAGTTCATAAAATCCAAGATCAGATGAGCATAGATGCAAAAGCAGACGCCGAATTCATGGCAATGCAAGTGGATGAGAAATCATTCGAGAAGGTCGAGAAAAACCTTAAGATGGAAATGCCAAAACTACTGAAACGCGATGGTGCTCAGGCGACGTTTGGTATGTTTACCAGCCCTGAAGATGCTTCAAAAGAGATGTTTACCAAAGAGAAGTACGCGGTGGGTGCGGCTATCGGTTGGGGTGGCGCGCAGTTAGATGACAATATCTACGAAGTCTCTGGCAACTTCCCAGCAGACACTTGTCATCAGGCAACCTTTGATGACCCTAAAAACCAAGCGTTTTGGTCGGTAACTGTCTACAACAAACAAGGTTTTATGTTTGGTGAAGTGGCGAACGTAAGCTCAAACACGGCTGAGAAAAATGCAGACGGTACTTACACTGTTAGCTTTGGTTGTGGCGATGATGCGGTGAACAACATCAAAACAGCGAACGACTCTGGTGTGTTTAACTTGGCTTTCCGCCATTACATTCCGAGCCAAAAAGTACGTGATGGATTCCGAGTGCTTCCTTATGTGAAAGTGATTAATTAAAACGATATAGATTAAACGGAATAGCTTAAAACGATATCGCAAAATATCGATTCATGAAGCGCGTTATTGCCACTGACAGTAACGCGCTTTTTTATTTGTTCGATAGCAGTGTCTCTGGCCTATTGCTGTGTATTCGCGCATGTTTTTCTAAACGACTTTATTAGTTGTTAATCAGATTTCCCAGTGTAGATTCCGCGTTAGATACGCCATATGTTATGCAAGTGTGACTAACATATGCTTTTCATATAATTTAGCTAAAGTTATCGAGATTTTGACAGATAAAGGATTAGTGGGAGCTCTAACACGAGACAGAACGTGCGAGCTTTGGTTTCAGTTATTGAAACCTTCAGAGAATTTTTAACAAACTTGCGTCGAGACAACCTAAATGAAGAAAACAATCCTATTTGCCGTTTTTATTATGTTTGGCATTGCAGTCGCTGCGAGTATGGCGTCAACCTATTTCATTTCAAGTGAAAAAATCGATGAGATAATATTGAACAAATCTCAAGTTCAAGCCGAATTCTTGGCTGGAAATGCTGGGTATATCTTAGAGAATTCAGACAACCCAGTTCAAGATTTACAAAAGCTGGTGGGTGAGCTGAAACAGCGATCTGATGTCACTTATGCCATTGTTATTGATAGTAACGTAAGTGCTATTGCTCACAGCGATAAAAATAAACTTAATAAGGTTTACGAAGATAGCTATACCATTAAAGGTGCAACCCAAGGCGTACAACAGTATTCAAAATGGTACGCTGATGTTCAAAAAGTATGGGTGTTTGACATCATGGCACCTATCTACGTCAACGGTGAGCTGTACGGCACCTTTGATATCGGCATTCCTATCACAGAGGTTAGCCAAGCAACGAACGGTATTATTAGCTACCAGCTAGCTTCAATGGTTTTCATTTTTGTTGTTTGTCTCGTTGTTCTATCGCTTCTTCTTAGCAAACTGATGCAGCCTCTCTTAGTATTGAAAAACACATTACACGATATTTCTGAAGGTGATGGTGACCTATCGGTACGTTTGCCTATCAAAGGGAATAATGAAATGGACCCACCCTTCTAAACGGCGTCGCAATGCGCCAAGATGAATATTAAACACAATCATCTAACTGAGGGTAGGTCCATATGAAAACTATAACGATCGGATTAGATATAGC
>NZ_JACJFF010000166.1:0-8222 GCF_014164465.1 Vibrio sp. SG41-7
CGCAACAACGGATTAACTATCGTCCGAAAAAGTGTTTGGGGTTCAAGCAGCCAGCTGTCCTATTTAAAGAAATGATGTCGGCTGCTTGAAAATTAAGAGTGTCGCAGTTCGGAGTTGAATTCGGGTACTAGCGGGAAATACAGCTCCAACATGTCAACAAACTAGCTAGTTTCGCCTAACCGACCAGTTAATTAAATTGGAAATAAAGAACTAATAAAACAAAAAGATTAAGGGAATTAAGTCATTCTGAACTAGGTTTGGGCAGTGCCGGAGCGAACCTTAATTCGAGTCCAGTAATTTACTTTTCCCAATACCTAGAACTAGATATAAATAGCCCAACTTACTGACCTAATACATCGTCTACTATTCTTCTTTTTTATACCCATCAAGTAGCAACTTCATAATAGGTTCACTGTAGACATAGGCTAGGTGGGCGTTTTTATAGTTTACAATTGAAAACTTTTTAAAGAATGGAACGTAATATGTTTTATCAGCCGAAGGAGCAATAACATTTACATAGTCACCTTTTAGGTTACCCATTCTTTCGCTGTCTAATGGGTATGAAAGAAGGTCATTTGGGTCAGAGAATGCCACGAATCGTACTTTATCATTGCTCTTATCTATTGAATTGCTCAGGTAAGGCGAAATCGTTTCATAAGTTTGCGGGATTGCTTCAGGTTTATTTGTCACGTCAGATGTCGCAAGATCGATAAGAGGGACTTGGTTTGCCATCATGTAAACCATTTGAATTTTACCTTTTAAAAGGTCTTGTTCGCCACTTTGATTTAGACGTTCTAGTGAATCAATAAAAATGGAAGACCCTAAACTAAAAGTTACAATGATTACCTTATCTGCAGGGTTTGTTTCTTGGATCCGTTTATACTGATCAATAATCCTCTTCAACACTAAGTCTTTGTAGCTTCCAGTGTACATAAGTGCGTCCGCAAACCCATCATTAACTAATCCATATTTCGCTTGCTTGGTAATATCGAGCCTTTTCTCGTCGAAACTGCTCTGCTGGTCGATAGCATTCAACTGTAATTTTTGAAAGCTCGTTACGTCACTCCAATGCATTGACATTAAGTGAACCGTTTTATCATCGACATTGAAAGTATCAGAACAATGTAGATCAGGGTATTGGAAATCACCCGCTGACAAACCAAACTTTGCTCTTACGCTATTAATGACAGTGCATGGATCAATTGGTTTTTCATCATCAAGCTTCGCGTATCCACTCATACCATGGATAAAGAGTACATTGGTGTTCCCCTCTTTATTAATGATATCAACGATTCCATCAAAACTTCTGTCGTTACCACTTTGGTCTTCAATCACTGTATATGTGTTCTTACTACTGCAGGCACTAATAATAAGAACGAAAACAAGCATGACTAATTTAGTTTTCATATATCCTCCAAATGAACTTTAGTAATATTTACCACAGAGCAAATATCAATCGTCATCCAAGCTTTCTATGTAAGCTTTATTAATCTCGTCTACCATTGCCCCTTTTTGTTTTTTCAATGACTTAGCAAGTTGCCCAAGCAGTTTTGAGTTCGTCGATTCCACCATGGTAAATGTGTAGGTCAAAACATGTACACTCGGAGCATCAGTTGGAGCGCTCGGTGCTTGAAGCATGATTGGTTTAGATTGCTCAATAAATGTTAAAGGTTTGCCGTCGTCTTTTGACTTAAACTCCGCGACTACAATTGGGGTAGTCTGAGAAGTTTTTACTATTCCACCTTTGGAATAAATCGTTTTCCACTTTAGGCTTAAAGAAGCTGTAGCTTTTTTCCAACCTTTTGGTAGTGGTATTGTGTCACCATCACTTGATGTTGCTTGAATTCTTATTAGTGGAAGAGAGTTAGCATTATTGAATACAAGCTGGACTCCATGGGAAGTAGTACCATTATGAGTGACTGTTACTTTTTGTTCGCAATTGACATCTGCTAAACCACTGTTACTGACTCCTATAAAGGTACTATTTTTAAACATAACCTGTTGTTTTGCTGCATTTTCGAGTCTAGTTTGAATTTCATCGATCAGTAGTGTGGCTGCTGCATCAACAACGAAAGCAGTCAATGCGCCTGTTAATTTCTCACCATCCCCAGTGGCAAGTGGCACTATTACACACTCATTATTAAGAATTTCATTAGACAGAGAGAGTTCTTTATCTTTACTCTCAGAAAGAATTGTTGGCGAAGTACAGCCCGTCATTACAACGAGTACGGTAGCGCAAGCTATAATCTTTAACATATAGAACCCCTCTTGCATATCAACTGTACGAATAATAGTCAAGGACAGTAATTCTTCCTCGAAGTAATAATAAAATGAGATGTTAGTTCCAATAAAAAGACCTCACAATACGAAAGGCCTTAGTTTTTCAATCAGCAACTACAGCGCCCTACTTCACTGACTTGACCGCTTTCATCAACGTTGTGTTGAACTGCTCAGGTTGCTCTAGCATTGAGAAGTGGCCTGAACCTTCAATGTAGTAAATGCTGTAATCCTTGATGTGTTTCTTGTTCGCTTCTGAATCGGTTGGCCATAGACGAGCATTGACCAATATCACTGGCACGCTCACGTTCTCATACACGCGGTGGGCTTCGCCAGTCACGTATTGGCCTAGATAATGGCGGAACTGGTTTATCGCGATAGCTGGCTGTGCTGATGCCATGTCTTGTGTTACCCAGTAAAGTAAATCTGCGTCTACGTCTTTTGGTAACGAGTCTTTCACGAACGTAGTAATGCCCGCTTGAAAGTCTGCTTCAAAAGGTTTGGTCATTGCATCTAAGTCGCTTTGTGAAACGGCTAGTGCGACGTTTTGCGATGTGTCGGCACCAATAATGCCCTTCACCCTTTTCGGCATCATTTTAGCGGCTTCTGCAATAACACCACCCGCCATGGAATGGCCAACTAAGATGATGGATTCGAGTTGTTCTTTCTCGATGACGGCTTTGATGTCTTCAGCGAACGCAACCATGGTGTACTCTTCGCGGTTGAACGATGAGTTGCCGTGCCCTGCTAAGTCCATGGTGATCACTTGGTACTGCTTTGAAAACTCGCTCACTTGGTTTTGCCACAGCCTGCTGTCTAAGCTCCAACCGTGAATGAAGATCAGCGTCGTATCCCCACTCCCACTTTTGCCATACGCAATTTGCTCACCATCGTGAGATATCGCGATACCATACTTAACCATTGAATCATGAGCCATGGCATTAATGCTGCCAAGCGCCATGAATACCAAGAGTGTGATGTTTACAATTAAACGTTTCATAGTGTCTCTCTACTTACTTTGGAGGGAACACAGAAAGCGCCCCTCTCATTCAATGTAGACACTATAAAGTGTGAAGTTGTAGACTGTAGTGGCAAGGCTTTGTGTCTCAGCTAAATCACTTACGCATTGTTTAATGTAGAGCGCTCGCTCACCAATAGTTTCATAAGCCTTTACCCGATCATTTCTTTATAATGAACGTTGATTAACTACTAGATTGGACGGTCTCCTCCTGATTTGACGGCTATTCACTATGTAAACAACTCCTAGATTAAAATTAAGAAACGCTAACTAAAAAGTAAGGTAGACAATGTCACGCAAAAAATTTATGGAATCCTACGGCGCAACGAATCGAAATGCTCGTTATGGGTGGGCCTTTGTTAATCACGAAAAAAAGGAAGTGTATTTTGGTGCATGGGATGTCAATACAGACCGAGAAAGATCGTTGATTTTTTCTATGGACTGGGAGTTCAATAACGAAGGACGTAGGGTCAATGCATTTGGCGAAGCTCTTGAGTACATCAAGTTGGTGGAAAATGAACGTTATTCATTAAGAACATTTCCAATAATCTGGGATGAAGATAACGACAGTTATGTTGATACAGGCAGCGCCAAAATAAAAGAGTACATAGAAGAAGTGTCTGAGATGTCCCTTGAGGTCATTGGCGATGAGTACTATGCGATCGGTAACCATAAAGCAAAGTACTCAAAAATGCCTTTACCCAACGTAGCGCAAGACGTTAACGGTATATTCGGCAGTACTACCGATAAGACAGAACGTGAAAGCTTAGTTCTCTCTCGTATTGGGCAGGGACAATTTAGACAAAACGTTATCAACTCATGGGGAAATGGTGAGTGCTGTGCATTAACACTTACAAGTGTACGCGAGATTTTGATTGCATCTCACATAGTTCCTTGGTCCAAATGTGACAGTGATGAACAGAGACTTGATGGCGCAAATGGTATCCTACTTTGTGCTCATATTGATAAACTATTTGACGCTCACTTACTAACCTTCATCAAAAAAGGCTCGAAGTACATATCGCGGTTATCACCCAAACTAAATGTTTCTTTACTGAAAGGGTTAGGTATTCAAAGCGGAGAAGAACTTTGCGCTGAAGAACTAAGCGAAGTTCATCGTGATCGATTTGAAAAGTATTTAGAAGCACATAACAACGAGTTCAACTTCAAAATTTCGCAAACAAATTAAACTAACGCGACTCGACTACTTAACGTCTCGATACTCCAAAGGGATTCAACTAAACTTGTCGATGAGAACTTCGTAAAGAACAAAAAGGCCCCGCAATCGCGAGGCCTTAGTTTTTCTCTCGAACAGTTACAACTGCCCTCTTTCACTGACTTCACCGCTTTCATCAACGTTGCATTGATTAGTTCTAGTAGAACAAAGCCTCCCCCTCTAGATCCCCCTCAAATGGAGTAAAACGATCTCTTTAGATTAACGTTCGAGGGGGAGAACATTCTTTTTCGCTGGACATATAGCAGCACATGCAGCGACCGGTATTCAGTTCCTCCCCTTTCCCATAACCAAACAAGAGATTGGAGATGTAAACCAAGGGGAGGCTAGGAGGGGATTATCAGCCTATTCTTACGTGCATCTGCCCTAGTCGTTTCGGGAGCTGTACAGCACGTAAAAAAGCCTTCACTAACTTGATTTTGCCACAGCCTACTGTCTAAGCTCCAACCGTGAATGAAGATCAGCGTCGTATCCCCACTCCCACTTTCGCTATACGCAATTTGCTCACCATCGTGAGATATCGCAATACCGTAATTAACTTTTGAATCATGAGCCATGGCACTCACGCTACTAAGCGTCATGAATATCAAGAGTGTGATGTTTAGTATTAAACGTTTCATAGTGTCTCTCTACTTACTTTGGAGGGAACGCAGAAAGCGCCCCTCTCAATCAATATAGCCACTATAAAGTGTGAAGCTGTAGACGGGTCAAGGATGTTTTAACTAAGGGTTAACAATCTTTTGTTGCTTACTTTTAGTATTGATAACGAATATTGAGTCAATTCAAAATACTCAACCAATTGATATGATAATCTTTGTCTATGTTTGATTCTAGTGATGGAAGAACGATGTAATTTTAACTCCATCACTATTTATAAAAGGTTTTATCAATGCAATCTAGAGGTTCAGAGTGGCATCAGTGGGACTTGCATTTTCATACGCAATCTTCATACGATTATAAAGCTAAAACAGCAACTAACGCCGATATCATCGCCGAAATGAAGAAAAATGGTATATCAGTGTTTGCTATAACCGATCATCATGTGATCGATATAGAGCGTCTAAATGATTTACAATCATTAGGGAAAAGTGAAGGCATTACAGTACTACCAGGTATTGAGTTTTTATCTGATGCTAGGGGTAAGGAACCCATACATTTCATTGGCATATTTCCAGAAAATTGCGATATCAATAATGTATGGGGACAACTGCAATACAAGACTGATTTACATAAAATCAAATCTGAGCAATTAAAACACAATGAAGTATATTGCGACCTAATCGATACTATGAGGCTTGTGAAAAGCTTAGGTGGGATCACAACAATTCATGCTGGGGATAAAAGTGGGTCAGTGGAAAACATAACACATTCCCTACCACATAATAGCGCTCAGAAAACCGACATCGCACAAGAAGTGGATATATACGAACTTGGCAAGGAAAGTGACCAAGATGGTTATCGAAAATTTGTGTTTCCTCATATAAATCGAACAATACCTATGATCATATGTTCTGATAATCATCATATTGGTCACTACAAACGTAAGCAAAAGATGTGGATAAAGGGTACTCCAAATTTTGCTGGGCTAAAATACGCTTTAAACGAGCCAGAAAGTAGATTTTATATCGGTGACGAACCTCCAGTAATAGCCAGGGTTAGAGAAAATAGAACAAAGTATATAAAATCATTGAATATCTCTATGACTGGTAAACATGATGCGAAGAATAAATGGTTTGAGGATATTGATATCCCATTAAATAGTGAGTTGGTCACTATAATTGGACATAAAGGTAACGGTAAGAGTGCAATTTCTGACATCATTGCTATGTGCGCTGACTCAGAACATTCAGATGACTTTTTATTCCTACACAAAAACAAATTTAAAAAAAGAGGTCTCGCAGATAGATTTAGTGCGAAGTTAACCTTCGAGAGCGGTAAAACGTCGAGTGACAGACTTCTCACTCATGAGATAGATACTAATCAACAGCGACTAGTGCGTTACTTGCCTCAAAGTTATTTTGAAAAAGTTTGTAATGAAATAGGGAAAGTTGAAGCTTTTCGGGCTGAAGTAGAAAAAGTGGTTTTTCAATATGTTCCTTACCATAAACGTTTTGGACAACCCACTTTCAGCGAGCTAATCACATTTAAAAAAGAGGCAGTAAATAAACTTCTTCATCACCTTTTGGAAGAAGTTCGCTCTTTAAATGAAAAAATAATAAATCTTGAAGATTGGAGCAGTCCAAGCAAGGCAGAGAGTTTTATTAGTCAAAAAGCTATTGTTCAAGAGGAATTAAGAGTCCACATTACGACAAAACCTTTAGAAATTGCAGACCCGTCAAAAAAGAAGAAACCGAAGAAGTAAGAGAAAAGAAAGCAACTTTACAAAAGTTAATCGATAGTAAGGCTCGACTGGAAATACAATTCAATGAGCTAAATGAATCGATTAGCTCCCGTTCTCAACTTACAAGTCGCCTAGTGGGTTTCAATGCTGAATTAATATCAAAATTTGAAGATATTAATAAAATATTAGAAAAGGCCGATGATGAACTAAAACCTCTAGGAATCAAAATTTCAGAATTTATAGATTATAAATTTGATAAAGAATCTTTGGATAAAGAAATATCTGTTGTAGAGAATCAACTGGAATCTGATCTAAAAGAAATTGTTTTGCACGATGACTATCAGAAAGCGGATATCTCTACATTAAATATACAATCTAAAATAAAGCGCTATGAGCATGATATATCAATACTTGAATCACAGTTTACTGGAGAACAAAAAGTATACCAAGACTACCTACGTAATCTCGCAAATTGGCAAGTCCGCAAAGATGAGATCGAAGGTAGCTCTGATAAAAATGGAACATTAAATTATTACATAGCAGCTTTGAATTTTATTAGCGAAGATTTACCTGAAAAACTAAACGGTTTAAGAGAAGAGCGTTTAAGTAAAACACGGGAAATATTCAAGATTAAATCTGAGATAAAAGAGTTTTATGACGATATTAAATCTGAAATTGACCCAGTATTAAATGGGTCAGATGTTTCTGGATTAAATATTGTTAGCGCTTTTTATCCAGATAGTGACCTTGCAAAGAATATTCTTAGGAATATAAAGCAAAATCGTTCTGGCACTTTTTTTGGAGTTGATGAAGGTTCTAGAATACTAGATGAAGATCTAATTGGAGCTACGGATTGGGATGATGGTGAAAGTATCACATCTTTCCTTTGTAAACTGATCGATTATCTTGAGTGCGATCATCGAGAAAATAAGAAAGAAGCACCAATATTTATAGGAGATGTCACGAACAACCGAAAAGAACTCTACGATCTTATTTTTGGATTAGAGTATTTATCACCGCACTATGATTTAAGACAAAAGGGAAAAAGTTTAGACCAGTTATCCCCGGGAGAAAAAGGGGCTTTATTGCTAGTATTCTACCTGGTCCTAGATAAGGAAGACATTCCATTAATAATTGATCAGCCAGAAGATAACCTAGATAATAATAGCGTAGCTACGGTTTTAGTTCCTTATATCAGAGATGCTAAGTTAAATCGTCAAATTATAATGGTGCATATTTCGGAGCATTCCGATCAGTCATTTCGGGATTATCCGATCACCCATTTCCCCCCTGTGTCAGCATCGTTGTCGTTTAGATTTTTAAGGGGATAACTATGCCAGCTAATCCAGTTC
>NZ_JACJFF010000167.1:0-8182 GCF_014164465.1 Vibrio sp. SG41-7
AAGCTTGAGAAAGGATCTGAGACTTAGTCATCTGAGTCGTTTCTTTCGCGAAATCGGTATCTTTAATACGGCTCTTAGATGCGTTAACGTTCTCGTTAATGTTGTCTAAGTTGCTGATAGCGTGGTCGAAACGGTTTTGGAAAGCACCTAGCTCAGCACGGTGGCTATCTACATACTTAAGGGCCGCATCGATTACTGCAACAGATTCTTGTGCACCACCAACTGACGTTACATCAATCGTATCAACCGTTACTTCTTTACCCGCTTGCATGCCTAGTTCACCCGCAAGTGAACCAGAAAACTCAACGCTGCCTTCAACCTTGTTATTACCTGCAAACATTTGTAGGTTGCCGTCTTCAGTTACAGACGCTTTAACAGAATCTTGTTGACCATTGATGTACGTTGCTAGCTCTTCGATGTCATCGCCCGCTTTCGCAGACACATCGATTTCTTGTGCTTGACCGAAGTTATCAGTGAACGACATTTTTAGGTCGTTTGCGCCAGCTTGAACGTTCCAGTCTTTGTCTTTCGCGTTCTCAGTTTGGTAGCTTTTACCACCCATCTGAGCGTTATCAGAGCGCATGTCTTTCAGTTGAAGCATTACCGCTTCACCATTATCCGCACCGATTTGGAATGATTTAGTACCGTGAGTACCGTTAAGCAGCTTATTGCCACCGAAAGACGTTGTTTCCGCGATACGGTTTAATTCGTCATTCAATGCTGTTACTTCTTCTTGAATCGCTACACGCTCAGATTTTGAGTTTGAGCCGTTTGAAGATTGTAGAGACAAATCACGCATACGTTGCAGGATGTTGGTTGTCTCGTTCATTGCACCTTCAGCAGTTTGTGCAATAGAGATACCGTCGTTCGCGTTACGTACAGCAACATCAAGGCCGCGGCTCTGAACGTTCAAACGGTTAGAGATTTGTAGGCCCGCAGCGTCATCTTTCGCGCTGTTGATTTTAGAGCCTGAAGCTAGACGCTCCATTGATGTTTGTTGTGCGCTGTTTGCGTTGTTTAGGTAACGTTGCGCTGTCATCGCTGAAACGTTTGTATTTACATTCACTGCCATGGTGATTTCTCCAATTGATTTTCCGGTATAGCGGTTTCCGACGTCTCGGAAAACCAAGTAGTTCTCTCAAAGTTACTTTTAATAACGGCGTGAATGCTGAAACCTTTAGGAAAAAAACAACAAAATTAACGAAATAGAGAGAAAGGGGAAGAAAGCGTGACTGGCAGTGAAATTATCAAAAAAAGATGAGAAAAACACTAAAGTTGTCGATAAGTCGGTCGAGCGAAAAGTTGTGCTTTTATTAACCAACGGGCTTTGGTTAAGCTGAATTACCTTTATAAGATTTGAGGCAATTTATTAACCCAGTAAGGTTAAAGCAAGATTGGGCGCTTGCTTAGCTTGAGCCAAAATAGTGGTACTGACTTGTTGCAGTATTTGTTGCTTGAGCATTTGAGTGGTTTCTTTAGCGTAGTCGGTATCTTTGATTCGGCTGTTGGATGTCGCCAAGTTCTCATGAACGTTTTCAAGGTTATTGATGGCATGATCAAAACGATTTTGCATTGCCCCTAGTTCAGAACGATGACTATCAACATACTTCATCGCTGTGTCCAAAATAGAGACGGCGCGCTGAGCACCTCCCACATCGGTCACATTGATGTCATCGACTGATTCGTAATAACCCGCCGACATCGAAAGCTCACTGGCTAACGAACCTGAGAAAGAGATCGTGCCTGCAGTGTCTTCGCCAGACATATAGATCTGAAGCTGCCCTTCATCATTGACGGAAGCAGAGACGAGATCCGTTTGACCATTAATATAAGTCGCCAACTCTTCAATATCATCACCTGCTTTAGCATTAATGGTGAGCTCTTGTGGCTGACCAGAACGGTCGGTAAACGACATCGTCATATCATTCTGGTTGGATTTGACTGCCCACGAGTCACTTGCCATGCCATTGGCGACATAGCTAAAACCACCCATATTGATGTCATCGGTGCGCATGTTTTTCAAACCTATCTGCACCGCTTCACCAGAACTGCCACCGATTTGAAATGACGAGCTACCAAAGCTGCCGTTAAGGAGTTTTTTACCACCAAACGAGGTGGTTTCAGCAATTCGATTCAACTCATCATTTAAGGCGGTCACTTCTTCTTGAATAGCCGTCCTTTCCGACTGGCTATTCGAGCCATTGCTCGCTTGCAGCGACAAATCTCGCATACGCTGCATGATATTGGTGGTTTCATTCATCGCTCCTTCTGCTGTCTGCATAATGGAGATACCGTCGTTAGCATTTCGAACCGCAACATCAATGCCTCTCATCTGTGCTTCTAATCGATTCGAGATTTGTAAGCCAGCCGCATCGTCTTTTGCACTATTAATACGGCTCCCTGAAGCTAAGCGCTCCAAAGATTGATTCAGCATGTTATTAGCATTAGAGAGGTTTCTCTGAGCCACTAGCGCTGAAACATTTGTATTAACAGTTATAGCCATAGACCTTCACTTACAAAAAGATGAATAAAACTCACGATTGCTCTTATATCGACCAGTTCATATAAAACTTTAATAAAAAAAGGAGCCCTGAGGCTCCCGTTCTTTACTGCATACGAGGTGATTTACTTAATCGTTAATGCACTCAACATGTCAGTCGAAGGCGCAAAGTAGTAAGCGCCTGTCACTGCTTTAGTAAAGCGAAGCAGTTGGTCTGTTTTACCATCTGTTACGCCGTACATGCTCTCTAGCATCGCATCGAAGTTATGACGAACATTACAGTAAGCAATGAACAGTAAGCCGTGATCGCCCGTAGCGGTACCGTAAGGTAGGCTGTGACGAACAATCTTAAGACCCTTGCCTTCTTCTTTGATATCCACACGGCCAACGTGAGACGCCGCTGGAACATCATCTAGCTCAATAGAGTCCGGTTTAGTGCGGCCAACCACTTTCTCTTGTGCTGAGACATTCAATCGATTCCAAGCTGGCAGGTTGTGCACAAAACGCTGCACCATCACATAACTACCACCAGCGAATTCACCTTCAGGAACAATCGCTACTTCAGCGCGCTGTGCGTCTTTTGGGTTTTCAGTGCCATCAACGAAATCAGTCATGTCACGAGAATCTAGGAAGCGGTAACCGTATGTTTCATCAACTACTTCAACGTCCACAGCTACTTCAGATAGCAATTTACGTAAGATAAAGAAGTGCAGATCGTGTCTATTTGAATGACAGTGAATCAGAACATCAGACAATGTGCTCGGTGCAGTGACATCACCTTCTCCAAGCGCAGGAAAATCAATCAAATCAGAAGGAGCAGCTTGCTCGAACTTATCCCAAAAAGCTTTTGAAAACGCAACCGATGCCGTTAAGTTCGCATCTGGTTGAGTTTGGTTTAGTTCGTCGATTAAACTCGGTAGCTTTTGAAGTTCCGCTAATACGCTAGCAGCGTTCTCATTCACTTTTAGTTGAACATAAAGAGCGAAAGGCCCTGCTTCTGGCAAGATAGCACTTTGAATTTTAGGCTGCTCATTTGAGGTGTTAAGCATAGATTAATCCTTTCATTTTTAGCTTCTAAGTATAATTGTGAATGGGGCAAATGTTTTGATGAAAATCAGTCTTCGTGCTCAACCACTTTAAAGCAATCCCTGGCGGCATGGCTATTGGTTAGATAAAGCGCTAACCATAGGAGCAACAATAGGGTGATAGCATTAGACCAACGGAACCATCCGTTATCTAAATAGATTAAATAAAGTGTATGGGTTCCTTGTGCCAAGATAGCCATCATGGAGACCCAACGTCCCCATGAAACCACTTTATTAAGGCGCTTTCTATCTGGTGATCTGAGTCCAAACAACCACATGAGTAACAAGCTCGGAATACTCAATGCAATCCCAACATAAAACATTTGATGATCTGGATAGATGATTTCGAGGATATCAGTGCCCGACTCTCGGCTTGCACCTGCAACAATGAAAACGACCAAAGCTTTCGCCAGAAATAGCCAACCTAACCATAATAGGATTGGGGCTTTTAAAAAGCCGTCCTTGTCGTATTGTTCTATGGAGTACCGCACAAATCTCACTTTCATTTATTTTCAAACCAACACTTTAACGCAAATCATTCATACTTAACTAGGTTTGCGTTATCTTATTGGTTAATCCGTTTTAATTATCGAACTCAGTATGAAAAAGAAAACTAATACACCATCTGTTGAATCTCAACAAGAAGCACTGAAGATAGCCAAAGCGACGCAAAAGCCAGCTCAAACCAAAGAACAAACCAAGTTGATTGCTCAAGGTATCGAGAAAGGCATCGCACTCTATAAAAAGCAGCAGAAAGAACGTGGCCGCCAAGCCGATAAAGCTAAAAAGCGCGTACAGAAAGAGAAGCAGACTCTACAAGCGAACCAAGACCAAGAACAGAATGTCGACTCGGATAATGAAACAACATCAAATCACGCCAGTAAATTGCCGTGGTTATTATTGTTCGCTAGCTGGATAGGCTTCGCGATTTATTTGATGAAATAACAGGATAAGCGTATGAAAAAGGAATTAATCGCTTTGGCTATGAGTAGCGTGTTACTCGGTTGCACGACACCGACATCAACGCCTCATAGCGAAGCTGCCAACGTGCAAATGGATTACCATGGCGTGATTAATATCGATAAATGTCAGTATAAAGGGGAAGTCACTGGCAGCGAGGGCCATTGGTATAGTTACCTGTTTTACCCAAATGACACCTTGATTCAGGGCGCGATGAATGAGCTCAAGTCAAATACGATTGAGCTAGGTGCAGATACCGTGATATTTACACTTCCCCAAGACTTTTCCACTTCCGTGACTATGTTGGGCACTGCTTATCTGTGTAAGTAGTTAGAAACTGTGTAAGTAGGTAGAAATATAGTTAGATAGCTCAGCGCTCAAATGAGCGAGATGCTACCTCTTCTATTTCTACTTCTACTGCAAAAAAGAAAGCCAGCTTTCGCTGGCTTATGCACTAAATCCAAGGCTTGTTGCTATATCGCCTTTACGCTGGATAACCCATTGACTGTCAAATGGACCCCAGTCGGATAACTGGTAATAGCCATCATTATGACGTCGCCCATCTTGAACAAACATAAGTTCGATACCGATCCCCGGTAACGCCTTGAGTACATCTTGAATAGTACGACGAGGCCAACCCGTTTTTTCGATGAGTTTAGGCACATTTGGCCTATCAAGGCTTTCCACTAACAATGCTAAATATAGCCGCCTTGCAAAAACAGGACTCAACTCCATTGACACCTCCTATATATGTGCAACTCAATTATTTCTTTTTTCGCTGACAACATGTTGAGGTTGATCAATAAGTCTCCAATAGTGACATTTTCTTACTGTTTTTTTTCACTCTATGAAATATTCCTCACTCTATTTTGTCTGAATTGCAGCTTCCTGATAGGATTCAACTCATAACAACGAAATAAAATCACCCAAAGGAAGAACAATGACTATCACTATGTTTGGCATTCCGAACTGCGACACCATTAAAAAAGCAAAGAAATGGCTCGAAGCTGAAGGGATCAAGTTCGAATTTCACGATTATCGCAAACAAGGCATCACTGAAGAGTTGGTTACGACCTTCTGTTCAGAACTTGGCTGGGAACTTGTATTGAACAAACGTGGTACGACTTATCGCCAACTTTCACAAGAACAGAAAGATACATTAACGGAAGACAAAGCCGTGACTCTGCTTGTTGAACAACCAGCAATGATTAAGCGACCAATACTAAAAGTAGACGGTAAGCTTCATATCGGATTTAAAGCAGACCAATACGCCGCTATTTTTGCTTAGAGCACTGTATTTAGATAGACAGACTACTGGACGTTGATCGTTAAATCAGCGCCCTAAAAATTAATGACTAGACGTTTTATTTAAACAAGGAATTCAAGGATGACAGATAGCCCAACTTTGGCTCTGGCAAAAGACCTCATTAGCCGCCAATCAGTAACCCCTGAAGATGCAGGCTGCCAAGATTTAATGATTGAACGCTTAAAAGCACTCGGCTTCGAAATCGAAGTGATGGTATTTGAAGATACGACGAACTTTTGGGCTCGCCGTGGTACAGAGGCGCCTCTATTTGCCTTTGCAGGCCACACTGATGTTGTACCTGCAGGCCCGATTGAACAGTGGCACACCAAACCATTCGAACCGACTATCGTAGATGGTTTCCTACACGGTCGCGGCGCGGCAGACATGAAAGGCTCTTTGGCTTCAATGATCGTTGCAGTCGAGCAGTTCATTGCTAAACACCCAGACCACACAGGCTCAATCGGTTTCCTTATCACGTCAGATGAAGAAGGTCCTTTCATCAACGGTACGGTTCGTGTTGTGGAAGCACTAATGGCCCGTGGTGAAAACATCGATATGTGTATTGTTGGTGAACCATCAAGTACTGAGTATGTTGGTGACGTTGTGAAGAACGGCCGTCGTGGTTCTATCACTGGCGATCTCACGATTAAAGGCACACAAGGTCATGTTGCCTACCCTCATCTAGCGAACAATCCAGTACACAGCTCTCTGCTTGCGATCAACGAACTGGCTACTACCGAGTGGGACAAAGGTAATGACTACTTCCCACCAACCAGCTTCCAGATCCCAAATGTAAGTGCGGGCACGGGTGCGTCAAACGTCATTCCTGGTGAATTTAATGTTCAGTTTAATCTTCGCTTTAGTACAGAATTAAACAACGACATCATCGTTGAACGAATCACAAATACACTCGACAAGTACGATTTCGAATACGATTTGAAATGGACATTCAATGGCGACCCGTTCTTAACAGACGCAGGCTCACTGCTTGATGCTATTGTGGATGCCGTTGGCCACGTTAATGACGTAAAACCAGCACTACTGACTACAGGTGGTACATCAGACGGACGCTTTATTGCGCGCATGAAAGGGCAAGTCGTAGAGCTAGGTCCGGTTAATGCAACCATTCACAAGGTTAACGAATGCGTGAAAGTGGCTGACTTAGAGAAGCTAACCGACATGTATGAGAGAACATTAGTGAACCTGTTCGCTAAATAGTTCTTTGATCAGCGATTGATAGCCTCTAATTATTGAGAGACGCGTTATGACACCAGAGCAGCTTACCGGGCAATCAGATTCTCATCTGGAACCTAACCTGATTGGCACCAAGACATTCTTGGTTCACTGTGATGTCAAAGATAACCTAAACAGTTTGATTGAAGCTGCTCAACTCGCTGGCTTTAAAATGGAGATTGCCAGTGGCTTTCGCGACTATGAAAGGCAATCTCGGATTTGGAACCGTAAGTTTTCTGGTGAAGCGCCAATATTAGACTCAGAAAGCCAACCACTTGATGCATCAACACTTAGTGAACATCAAAAGTTGTCAGCGATACTGAGGTGGTCTGCACTGCCTGGGGCGAGTCGTCACCATTGGGGATGTGACTTTGATGTCTTTGCTCGTAATCACTTACCTGAAGGCACACAGCTGCAACTGGAACCATGGGAATACCTTACGGGCCACCAGCAAGCGTTTTACCAATGGCTTGTTGCCAATGCATCTCAATATGGGTTTTTCTTCCCTTACAGCCAAGACCTCGGCGGTGTCGCGATCGAACCATGGCATATCAGCCATCGAAAAGTATCGGAGTTGTGTTTATCACAGTTATCTCCTTCTTTACTTGGCAAGCAACTCCAATCTAAGCCAATATTAGGGTATGAGATTATTATGGAGCAGCTAGACGAGATCTATGCGCGCTTCGTGGCGAATATCAGTCATTAGGAGCGCTTATGTTGGAGTGGCTTACAAACCCTTGGGTGATCATCATCATCGTGGTTAGTGTTGTGGTGGGTAATATTGCTGCGCTCAAACAGACTGCCAATATGGATCTGACTGGTCGTAACAAAACAGAGAAAGACTTAGACAAACTCAATCAATTGGATAAACAGAACCAAGAGAAAGCTCAAAAAGATGAGTCTACGGACAACAAAGACGCTTAATTTTGTAGCTCTAAGGAGCCAATCTAATTTGCTAATAATCCGCTGACGACTAGGGCGTGTTGATCTTTCGTGAGTGTTTTTTGAACAGCATGGTAAAGAGTTATAATTTGCTTCGCCAAAAGTAAAACCATAACCAATACCATGCCAAGAACAATGCTAACTGATATTCGCTGG
>NZ_JACJFF010000168.1:0-7972 GCF_014164465.1 Vibrio sp. SG41-7
TAAAGAAGTTGCTGAGGTGCGAAGTATTTTGAATCAAAACTCGGTTAGCTCTGATGAAATTGCAAAGAGAAGTATGACGAATGTCGAGCTTCAAAAAGTCGAATCTGAATCCATTGCGACTGCAGGGAACGGTGCTACCTACCACCAAGAAACTCTCGACGCTATTGCCCGCTCAGAGACAAACATCGCAAATAAGGTTCAAAATCTTGAACTGCAACTAAGTAATCAAAGTGATTATATTGAAAGCTTAGAAGACGAAATCACCACTCTTTCTAGTCAATTAGATGTTCACCTGACAAGTATGGAACACAAGGTAATTGAAGAACTAGAGCAAGAAGAACCAGTCGTCGTTGCCGCTACTCCTGTCACTACTACGTTACAACCGACCATCCTTGGCGGAATCGAAAAAGTGTCTATCGACTCGATCAAACAGAGCTTTGATGCGCGTGTTGATACTGGCGCAACCACCTCTTCTTTAAATGCTGTCGACATCAAAGAATTCGAACGTAACGGTAAAGACTGGGTGAGATTCCATTTGGCCGATAGAGCACAAGCTGTAGAAGACCAAAAATGGATTGAAGCGCCCGTTGTGCGGTATGTGAAAATCCGTCAGTCAACGAATGACCAGACAGAACGTCGAGCTGTGATCGAATTATGGGTAAAAGTTGGAAATATCCATGAAAAAGCGCAATTTACATTGGCGGATCGCTCTCAAATGAGTCAACCTGTATTACTAGGGCGCGAATTTATCAAAGACATAGCGCTAGTAGATGTAAGTAAAAAGTACGTACAAACGGAAGTTAAATAACAATAGTAGGGTAAGCTATGACGTCAAGAATTCCATTTTATATCTCTATTTTCCTGCTCATCGTGGCAGGTATAACACTGAGTATGTTCAGACATACAACCTACGGTGTACCTTGGACTCCAGGGGAAACCAGGCAGGTTTGGGACGTTGAAGCTCGTATCGAGTTCAATGCGGTTGGTAAAGAAGCAAAAGTTTCATTAGCTGCTCCTCACACTCAATCTAATTACACACTTATTGGTGAGTCAGCTTCATCTCCAGGTTACGGCATCTCTTACTTGAACACCGAGTCAGGTCGTCGTGCAGAATGGTCTATTCGCCACGCTGATGGCCCGCAAACTATCTACTACAAGACTCAATTCCTAGTTGATAACCAAGCAAAAATTGATGCGATACCACCAGAAGGTGAAATCACGCAACCAAGCTTTGATGGTCCAGAAGAAGCGGCAGCGTTGGCACTGATTGACCGAGCCACTAAGCGCTCAGCAGACAACATCACCTTCACTCGTGAACTTATCAAAACGCTTAATGATCCAGACAGCCAAAACTCTGCGCTGATTCTGAATAACATGAGCAAAGTTGAAGCAACACACAAGCTACTTTCAGCAGCAAACATTCACAATAAAGTGGTTGGTGTTATCGAGCTAGAAGATGGCCGTCGTCGTCAATCTATCCAGCAAATGAACCAGATCTGGGATAACGACCAATGGGTTTTATTCTCTCCTGAATCAAGCGAACAGCAAGTTCAGCCAAACCTGCTAATTTGGGATGAATCAAATGTATCTCTATTAGACGTGGTTGGCGGTCAGAACAGTAAAGTTCACTTCTCTATGATTGCTCAGGAGGTGACTCCCACTGAAGCAACCAACAGTAAAGTCTCTGCGGATCAACTGTTAAACCTTTCCATTCATAGTCTGCCGCTAGAAGAGCAAGCGATGTTTAAAACCATCATGCTGATTCCTATCGGTGCTCTGATTGTTGTGTTCCTACGTGTCATCATCGGTCTGAAAACGTCTGGTACGTTCATGCCTGTACTGATTGCGGTAGCCTTTGTACAAACACAATTGGTAACGGGTATTGTCGGCTTCCTACTTATCGTAGGTACAGGTCTTATTATTCGAAGTTACTTATCCAAGCTCAACTTGCTACTGGTCGCCAGGATATCCGCCGTAATCATTACGGTAATCATGATTATCTCTGTGTTTACTGTAGTGGCGTTTAAAGTCGGTCTGACTGAAGGTCTATCGATTACGTTCTTCCCAATGATTATCCTATCTTGGACTATCGAACGTATGTCTATCCTTTGGGAAGAAGAAGGGGCGAAAGAGGTAGTGCTACAAGGTGGTGGTTCTCTATTTACCGCTGTTCTTGTTTACTTAGGCATGACTAACCCGTTCATCCAGCATTTAACGTTTAACTTTATTGGTTTACAGCTTGTTATTCTAGCGACCATCTTGCTACTAGGTAACTACACAGGCTACCGTCTAACCGAGCTTCGTCGCTTTAAACCGCTAGCGGAGGACTAAGTTATGTTTGATCAATTTACTTCACCGTTTAAGTTGAAAGACAAAGGCATAATGGGAATGAACAAGCGTAACCATAGCTATATTGGTCGCTACAATGATCGTTCCAAGTATCCACTCGTTGATGACAAGCTTAAGACTAAGATTATTGCTGAACAAGCTGGTGCAACCGTACCAACACTGATTGGCGTTATTGGTCACCAAGCTGAAGTAAAAACAATCCACAAGATGGTTAAAGAGTGGCCGGGATTTGTAATCAAGCCCGCTCAAGGTAGTGGTGGTAAAGGTATCCTTGTTGTTATTTCTCACAAGGATGGTGTTTATACCAAGCCATCAGGTTCGACTATCAATGAAGAAGACGTAGAGCGTCACATCAGTAACGCTCTCGCGGGTCTTTTCTCACTGGGTGGTAAGAACGACGTAGCCGTGGTTGAAAACCTCATCAAGTTTGACGAGTGTTTTGATGGCTTCAGTTATGAAGGTGTGCCCGATGTACGAATTATCGTATTCAAAGGCTACCCTGTGATGGCGATGATGCGTCTTTCTACTTCAGCTTCTGACGGCAAGGCAAACTTGCACCAAGGCGCTGTGGGTGTGGGCATCTGTATCGCTACGGGTAAAGCCGTTCGTGCGGTTCAATTTGACCACCCTGTGACTCACCACCCGGACACGGACAAAGAGTTGGCACAACTTCAAGTACCGCATTGGGAAAAACTGCTTACGCTAGCATCAAGCGCGTGGGAAATGACAGGCCTTGGTTACATGGGCACTGACATGGTTTTAGACCAAGAAGAAGGCCCAATGGTACTAGAGCTAAACGCTCGTCCAGGATTAGCTATACAGATTGCAAACGGCGCGGGTTTATTGCCTCGCTTGCATCATATTGAAAACCTAGGCACGCCAGCTGAATATCCAAAACCTGCCGAGCGCGTTGCATACGCCGCAAAACAATTTGGTGTTCACGCTTCAAACTAAGTGATTAACTCGGTCATTTGACACCGAGCCTAGCTCAATAAATTAAGCCGCATAACTCTGAGAGTTACGCGGCTTTTTAATGCCTCTCGTTAATTAGCTTAACGCTCGGAACTAAGCTTCTGTTGTTTCTGCTTCAGACTCACGAATTGGGTCAATGCGGACTGCCGCCACCTTAAACTCTGGGATCTTAGCGTGCGGATCGGTTGCAGTCGTAGTTAAGCGGTTAACTGGAGATTCGACAAAATGGAATGGAATAAATACCACCCCCTTTTGCATTCGCTTAGTGACAAATGCCGCGATTTCAATTTCTCCACGACGGGTTGATACTTTGAGCATCTGGCCATTCGAGATCCCTAACGCTTCGGCATCATGAACACTCACCATCGCACGTGGTCCTGCCAAGTTATCAAGCCCTTTGGTTTTACGTGTCATGGTCCCGGTGTGGAACTGTTCTAGGATGCGACCTGTCGTTAATACTAGCGGGTATTCCGCATCAGGAAGTTCTGCTGCGTATCTAAACGGAATCGCTTCCATTTGACCACGTCCGCGAGTGAATTGAGTCTGGTGCATGATGCGTGTACCGTCAGGGTTATTCTTATTAGTTGGCCATTGGATGCCGTTCACCGTAATGTTCTCCCAACGTAAACCACCATACTGCGGCGTTACACGTGCTATCTCATTGGTGATATCAGCAACGGTTTTATAATCCCAACCGCCGCCCATTGCATTGGCTAGCATTTGAATAATCACCCAATCTTCTTTCGCGTCACCGGGCGGATTAACAGCAGGATTAATACGTTGGACTCGGCGCTCTGTATTGGTGAAGTGGCCAGACTTTTCAGCAAACGAACAAGACGGCAGAACCACATCGGCATACTGAGCGGTTTCGGTTAAGAAAATATCTTGAACCACTAGGAAATCTAACGCTTCAAGGCCTTCAATCACATGCGCTTGATTCGGGTCACTCAACACTGGGTTCTCACCCATGACATACAGACCGCGAACATCTCGATGGCACGCTCCATCAATAATTTCGGTGAGCGTTAACCCCGCTTCCGCTGGTAAGTCAGAAACACCCCACTCCATCGCGAATTTTTGACGAACTATCGGGTTATACACTTTCTGATAACCTGGAAGGTTGTTCGGCAATGCACCCATATCACACGCGCCCTGAACATTGGATTGGCCACGTAATGGGTTTATACCACCGCCTTCAATACCAATGTTGCCACACAATAGTTGTAGATTAGCGATTGAACGTACGTTGTCGTGACCAGTGGTGTGTTGCGTAATACCCATCGAATAATACACTGCGGTGCGTTCTGCAGTACCAATCAAGCGAGCCATCGCGAAGATATCTTCCGCTTTCACGCCAGTCACCAATTCGACTTTATCAAGTGAGTAGCTTGGTGACATGACTTCTTGCAATAAGGTATCAAAGCCGTCGACACGATCATCAATATAATCTTGATCGTACCAACCGTGTTTGATGATCTGCTGCATCACACCATTAATCAGCATCACATCGGTGCCCGGTCGGTGCGCTAAGTAAAGCTCAGCGTGGTCAGCAATATCGATTCGTTTTGGATCAGCAACGATCAATCGTGCTCCACCATGCCTCACCGCTTGCTTGATGTGCGAGCCAATAATTGGGTGTGCTGAAGTCGTGTCTGAACCGATAATAAAGATCACATCTGAGTGCTTGATACTTGGAATATCATTGGTCATCGCCCCGCTACCCAGCGAAGCCTCTAAACCGGTAACAGTAGAAGCATGACAAAGACGTGCACAGTGATCGACGTTATTAGTACCTAGTTCGCGACGTATGAATTTTTGGAAGGCATAGTTGTCTTCATTGGTGGTTTTCGCCGACGAGAAGCCCGCCAAAGCATTGCTACCAAAGCCCTGTTTAATCGCGGTAAATTTATCAGCAATGAGTTTAATCGCTTCTTCCCAACTTGCAGGTTGCAACCAGCCATCTTTACGAATTAATGGTGTGGTTAAACGCGCATCACTGCCCACAAAATCGAAGCCGAATCGCCCCTTAACACACAACATGCCCTCATTAACCGGAGAGTCACCACCTTCGATATAACGGATTTTGTTTTTCTGCTCATCGATATGCATGGTTAGCTTACAGCCCACACCGCAATAGGTGCAGATGGTATCGACTTTCTTGAGTAGGTCTGTGTCTCCCTGCTTTCTATCACGAGCATCCACCATTGCACCGGTTGGACACGCCTGAATACACGATCCACATTGAACGCAGTTTGAGTCGCCCATTAAGGTCTTGTCTGCCCCAAAATTAGGACGACATTCAGGTCTTGATGCAGGCTTGCCATCAGATTGATCCATGAAGCTTAAAACACCATGAACATTCTGTTCACGGCACGCTTGGATACACTGCCCGCAACTGATGCAGCGGTTGGCATCAAAGATAATAAATTCTGAACTGTCATCAACTGCAAATTTTTGTCTTGTTAAACCGACCTTCGCTTCTTCTACGCGTATCGCCTGCCAGTTCTCATTCGAAGCCACATCGATTTTGTACTCTGGATGTGTTTGCGTTGCTTTGTATTCGGTCGAGTAGTCTCGTAGGTCGCAATCGGTATTGGCTTGGCAACCACATTCTAGGCATCTTGCTGCTTCCGCAATGGCATCGGCATTATCAAATCCTGTTTCTACTTCATCGAAGCTTTGTTCACGCTGCTCGGGTGTTAGCTCTGGCATGATCTTACGCGCCATACGCTGTATGGATTTGTATTGCTCAGGATCCACCGCTTTGAGCTGCTTGTGCTTTCTTGAATTAAACGGTTTAACCGGAATGTTATCCATGTCGCCATGAAAGAACCGATCAATCGCCTGTGCAGCAATGCGCCCATCCCCCACCGCTTCCACTGCGGTTGCAGGGCCGCGTCGGAAATCACCAATACTAAAGATATTGCCAGTACCTGTATGCATGGTTTGCGGATCGGCATCAGCGGTATTCCAACGAGTAAGAGGAATATCAATCGCTTCATTGTCCATAAAGCTCAGATCCGGCTTTTGCGACACGGCAGCAATAACCGTATCAAACGCTTCAACAAAGAATTCGCCTGTTGGTTTAGGGCTGCGACGACCTGAAGCATCAGCCGGACCCAAAGCCATACGCTCTAATCGTATTTCTGATACATGACCATTTTCATCGGCTATGTTTTCTGCCGGGTTGGTTAAGAAATGGAACTTCACACCTTCATGCTCAGCTTCTTCGATTTCGTAATCTTCTGCCGGCATCTCATCTCGAGTACGACGATAAATCAGCGTAGTATCCGCGCCATCACGAACTGCGGTTCGAGCACAGTCAATCGCGGTATTCCCGCCACCGATCACTGCAACCTTTTTACCAGTGACATACTGTTGGTCGGTCACGTAATCTTTCAGGTAATCGACGCCTAGATAACAACCGCCAAGCTCGCTGCCCGGATAATTCATTTCAACTGCTTGCGATGCACCAACCGCTAAGCAAACCGCATCAAAATCGTTACTCAAATCAGACAGTGAAAAATCAACACCGAGTTTTTTATCACACTCTACCGACATCCCATTACGACACATCAGTTCGATTTCTTTATCTAGAATCGACTTAGGTAAGCGATATTCAGGGATACCGTAACGCAGCCAACCTCCCGCTTTGGGCATCGACTCATAAACACTGACATCGTAGCCTTCGTTAGATAGGTAATAACCCGCCGTAAGACCACCGGGACCACTACCAACAATCGCAATACTCTTGCCTTTAATTGGTTTCTTAGTTGGCATGTAGCTCTCTTGAGCGGCTAAATCTGCGTCGGCAGCGTGTCGTTTGAGTTGGCGAATCGCGATGGATTCATCGACCAAGTTGCGACGACATTCAGTTTCACAGAAAGCAGGACATACTCGACCAATCGACAGGGGCATTGGCAGTGTCTTTTTGATGACCTCTATCGCTTTGATGTGATCATTTTGAGCAATATGATGCAGGTAAGATTGGATATCGACCCCAGCAGGACACGCTGTTTGGCATGGCGCTTCACAATCGGCGTAATGATCGGTCATGATGCGGTTCAACGCTTCTTGCCGATGAATCGTTAACTGTTTTGACTGGGTGGTAATATCCAGCCCATTAGACACTTCAAGCTCACAAGAACGAGTGACACCAACGCCATCAACTTCAACAACACACAAGTCACACGGTACTTTATCCGCTGTTTTGTTCAAACCACATAAAGATGGGATCTCTAAACCACATGTTTTTGCCGCCTCAAGAACGGTTTGTCCTTGCTCGACGATTCGATATTTCCCATCAATAACGATTTGAATCATACCTAAGTCCTACCTTTACCTTTCGCACACGCGAGTTATCAACAATTAAAATTAAGTAATACAATATTATTAATATTATTAAATCTATGTCATTACCATACATTATTTGTGGTTTTGTGCGTGTGACCTCAAACAAGTTCCATTGATAATAACCATAAGGCATGAGTGGTCTTATCAGTATCGACGAGACGATTAGGCGGAAGGTGTTCTGCTGTAGAAGTAAGGAATAAGAAATTAGATTCAAGGTACAAAAAAGCCCCTAATGAATAGGGGCTTTGAACAAATATCATTGAGTCACTTTCGAGCTTATAGCTGCGCTATCAAGGTT
>NZ_JACJFF010000169.1:0-7647 GCF_014164465.1 Vibrio sp. SG41-7
AATAATGCATCCATACCCTGATAAGCGATTTGACGGTATGACTCGAGGTAGGAGCCGGATGCGTTAGTAGCGCACGTCCGGATCTGTGCGGGGGGTGGCAGGTGACTGCCATTCCTACCGCGACCGAAATTATTATCTGAAATCGGGTGTAACTTTAAGGTTGTGTGTGTCTATAATGTTAAATGTCAATTAATGGACTATTGTTGATAAGCTAAGATGTGGCTTTTCTAAACTAGAAGGAACCTTTATGGTAGAGCAAGAATATGATTACCCGGATTCGTACAATCTAATTTCAGTGACAGATCCTTCAAGTAAAATTAAGTATGCAAGCCCTCACTTTAATGAAGTGGCGGGATATAAAGAAGGGGAGTTGATAGGTGAGTATCATAATGTAGTACGTCATCGTGATATGCCTAAAGCCGCCTTTAAAGACCTTTGGAGCCATATTCAGTCAGGAAGTAACTGGATGGGTATGGTGAAAAATCAACGAAAAGGTGGTGGCTATTATTGGGTTGATGCTTTTGCTTCCCCTTTAAAAGAAGATAATGAGATTGTTGAATACCAGTCTGTTCGGTTTAAGCCAAAAAGAGAATATGTTGCACGAGCAGAAAAAGTGTATGGGAGTTTAAGTAAAGGAAAAACTCCATTTAAGCTTATGCTACCCAAAACCAGGTTGTGGCAGCGTCAAACCTTCATCTCAATATTGTTAATAGGGATGGCTTATGCACTTCACCATAATCAACTTTTAACGGTACTGCAAAGTTTCGCTTTAATATTTTTAGGGAGTTTAATATCAATTTATATTTTGACGCGTAGGTTGGAAGCAATTTGCAAAATGTCGAGAGAGGAATTTAACAACCCTCTGATGGAGCATATTTATTTTGGTAAGACAGATGACCTTTCCGAAATTGCTTTGGGAATGAAGGTGCGGAAGCAATATTCCAAGGCGTTATTAGGTAGAATTCGAATTTCGGTGAGCGATTCATGTGACATGACCTTAAAGCAAGCGAATAAAACAGCTGAGTCCAATGCAACAGTGTCTGAAAATCTTGAAAGCCAGAAAACAGAAATTGATATGGCAGCCACTGCTGTCAATGAAATGCAGGCAGCCTCTAGTGAAATCTCTCAAAATGCGCAAGCAACATTAGATTCAACGTTTAGTACTCAACAAGAGCTTTTGTCTTGTCAGAACGAGCTAAACCAAGTCGAAGAAAACTTTGTCGAACTTACTAGTGAATTAGACAACATATCGCAAATATCACAGTCCGTCGAGCTGGAAACACAGCAAATAAGCTCTGTTATCGAGATGATAAACTCGATTGCAGATCAGACTAACTTGTTGGCATTGAATGCCGCAATAGAAGCTGCACGAGCTGGCGAATCTGGAAGAGGGTTCTCGGTAGTTGCTGATGAAGTGAGGGTTCTAGCTCAAAAAACGCAAGAAGCTACGACAGAAATTCAAGCGGCTATTGAAAAGTTGTGTGTGGGAAGTAGTCAGTCTGTCAATGCAGTTAATAACGGTACTGAAAAGGCGAACCGTACTCAAACTACGATTCAGTCAACCTTAGAAAGCCTCACATCATTGAGTGAAAAAGTTCAGGGGGTGGTTGATAGGAATAATCAAATAGCCGTCGCGATTGAAGAGCAGGTTAATGTTTCAGAAGAGATTAATCAGAATATTCTTTCGATCCATAGTAAAGCTGCAGCCTCTCATGAGCTAATGGAAGAAAGTAAAAAGCAGTATGAGCAAAGTGTTAAGAGCTTGAATGATTTAAGAAAAGGAGTAGCTCGGTTCTAACCTTCACAGAGCAAGACTCTTCAGGGCGTGTTGATCTTTGCTGTACGTATTTTGGTCAGCAGTACATCAGCAACCACATTAACATAAATGCCAGCATGGTATCGCTGGCATAATTTCTCTCTAGCTTGCCATATCTAATTGAAATAGCTCGATAATGTTTAATTCTTGCAAGCGCATTTTCAATCAAGTGTCGGTATTTATATAAGCCCCAGTCCATGCTTGCTTTGTCTACATTCTGACCATGATTACGTTTGGCAATCACAGGTACTCCACCACGTTCCTTAAGAAAAGTACAGAAAGGTTCGCTGCCATATCCTTTATCACAAACGATGGTTATGCGGGGCTACCATGCTGCCTGTAAAAAATACCGTCTTACTCTGTTGGCTTGCAGTTATTGAAGTACTGATAGCGTGGACGCCCCCTTCTAAGAAGGCGGATGTTTTTTTATAAGCACGTGTCTTCCGCTTAGCTTTTTGTCCATACTGGTTTGATATCTCTTACCCAGCGCTCTTGCTTTATGAGACCAACTACGTGTTTCTCTTGAGGAGCGAACAGTAACACCGAGTGAGCTTGCATCCCTCTAGAGGACTTTGCTGAGGTTGTATGTCCCATCTCATCTCTAACGGTCTGATGAGTAAACTCTAGAGAAGTCGTATCCTCTAAGGTGAGCGGGCAGGAATAGGAGCTTGCAGCTTTGGCCGTAGCCTTAAATCCAGCCTCAGCAATAGCTTGTGCGCCAATGGCGTAGTTCCGACTAAAGCGGTAAGCTGCTTCAATATCTGCAGCAGACTCTAGAGATTGTACAATTGATTGACCTATATGATTGGCAAGGGATGCCTTTATTTTAACGAGTTGCTTGGTTCGTCTTAGGTCGCCCAACTCTGCGTCCGAAAATGTCTCTGTAGCCCATTGTTCTGCATTGACTGAAAACATCATATCTATCCTCAACTGTTTATTTATAGTTGAGATCGGAAATATGCAAAAAGATTCAAAAAAATCCTGCGATTTTCATCGCAGGATTTGTGTATGAAAGACAGCTTGTCAGTGGGGAGGTTTTTGCTAACACTACAAAGTTTAAATAAATCAATATGTTAGTAACCATTTTTCGATATAATCCAGTAACGGTACAAAAGCTGGGTTTGACCAATCGTTATCGGACGAATTACCAATACCCACCTCTCCAAGATCAGAAAATCCATCCTCCAACTCATCAGGAACCTCATTTAAAGCAGGGTTAATCACATACTCATACAAAGAGCCAATTAGTGCTCCTGCATTTAAATTGACTTCAGTGTGTATCGGGTCAAGAATGCCTCGAGTTCCATCGCCGTCTTCATCGGGACAAGTCCCTTCATTTAAATAGCCATTCCCATAATTACATTCATTGTAATTCACAGATGTAGACTGACTTATCAACAAAAATTCATCATATGCAGCTGACAGTTCACTGCCAGCATTATGATTTTCATTACCATCAACATAATAATCAAATAACTGAATCATTTTTTGATACGACGTTAACCGAGTTGTTTCATCTCCATTCGATGTATAAACCAACTCAACGCCATCGATCACATTTACTCCAGCATCTTGTATGTCTTCAGCAAGTGACAGTACCAACTTATCATCATTCGTATCGGTCACTTCCCCTTCAGGGGCATCCTCAATCACACCAATAAGTAAAGTTTTTTGACTAAATAGCAGCTTAGCCCCATCACTTACATTGATAAGGAAGCTTCTAACTTGAGTCTCCACTCTTTGTTGTTGTTCTATCGATGTACTGTTGAAAGCAACAACATAAACACCTTTATTAAAGTTACAATTATGAACATCGCTATATGTGCAGTCAGGCATTGTGGTGTAGATACTAACGTTATCAATTTGAGAGCCAGGTGAACTAGATGAACCGTCTTCTTCACACCCACCTAAAGAAACCAAGAGAAATATTAAACTTACAATCCTAAACATAAAAATCCTTTAAAGTTATATAGATGATGAAGAAATAATACACTCAAAAGCACTATCTAGAGATAAAAAAATAAGAGATAAGACCAGGACCATTAATGTTTTCTGTTACAGCGCTCCGTCAATTGATCCGCCCCGGTATTTTTGGAGGCAGGCTTAAGTGAGTACTCTCACAAACGAGGTGAACAACCCCCGTGTTCACCAATAAGTAGCCTTATATTGGGTCATCAATATCAAAAGGTACTATCTTTACTTTTGCGTTCGGTTTAACTAGCAAGTGGCCCAAACACTTGCATTACCGCAAGGTAATCCTGTAGCTCGAAATTAATACGATACCAACTTCCGGTTACACCAATTACCAAATCAGTCCACTTTATTGCACTTGTTGGCACTGAAAGAGACAAACGTAAGGAAGTTTTATAGTGAGATGACGAGCAACGGTCGAGTCGTGAATACGAAGGGCTTGAGAAATCCTCGTCTGACTTCAACCTTCAGACGCAAGTAAAACCGCTTTGATGCGGTCACGCACTCGACCATCACGAGTTGAATTGTGCATTTGTTGAAGTTTCTGTTGAGGAGTCAGTGTTATTTTCATGGTGCGTAGCATGATCCTGATGTAATCGAAGATCAAACATCTTCAATGATCACGGGTATAGACTTAGTTTGCATAGCATCTTTTTTTCGATTGTCCCCTCTTTAATGTACTGCAGTGGCAGATCTGATTGATGTTTGCTACATTTTAAATGCTTATAGTAAATGGAAAGGTATGATTTATGAAGGTAAATGTGCAAACGCATCACGTCTCGGTTAATGGTGATTCACGTAAAGACATCGAAGATAAGTTCAAGAAAATATCTAGCCACTTTCCTACACTGATCAGCTGTGACATTATTATCACAAAAGAGCACAATCAGCACCAAGTCGAAGTGTTTACTAACTATGAAGGGGGTCGTGTAACAGCTAAATCAATAGATAGCGTTATGTATCCAGCCATTATATCGGCGCTTAAGAAGCTTGAAGCTGGTTTAAGTAATCGTAAAGGAATGTTAAAAGCTGATTTACATGAAAAACCTACAAGCACGAAACCTGAGATAGCTTCCGACATTATCCAAGAGATGAAATTGGTCTAATTCCCTAGAGCCTACGAGTCAAAGCGATAATGTTTAACTTTGACTCGTAGGTCTTCGCCCGACCAGAGGGCGGTGAGCTGTCACAGACAAGCTATTGACTGGAAGTTAAGGCTTAATGGGTCACTGAATTGAGAAGGCATATGTTCTATGAAAAGTAAAGCGAAAGAAAGGCTAGAGCAAATAGCAGAGAGCTTTGATAAAGATCTGGAAAGTTTTGTTTGTGTGACGATAACGACAGCAGGAATTCCTAAGCAAGACTGTAAATTGGTTGAATGGCACTCGCCGCATGGAAATGTAATTCTTGAATATATTTCAGAAAAAGATGTCTAAACAGTTTTATATCACAGCTTAGGGTAGTGGCTATGTTCCTCAAGGCAGAATCTAAAGGCGAGCTCACGTCAGGAGTAACCACGTCTTTACATCAAGCAAATTCGAATAAATCGTAAAAGATTTTTGCGTCCGGACAGTGCGCACGGACTTCAAGGTCAAACGCCGTATTCATGTCCATCGCGACCGCTTCGATATTGTTGCTATGTTTGCTTATCTATTCGAAGTCGTATGTCTTTTCGGCTACGGGACCTAATCCTATCTAAATGACTTGATGAGCCTTAGCGTCAGCGATGACAGTGGCATATCACACACTTAATGGGAAGAAGAGGCAGTAGTTGTTATATGTAGCTTTTTAGGTGCTTCGTTATGCCAGCATAAAGATTCAACCAAGATAGAGCTTCCGTTTTTGTTTTTAGTTCCCGCTAACCCGCGATGAACCAAAAAAAAGCCACTCGAGGCAAGTGGCTAAACGGTTTAACGTCATAGGAGGTGTCATAGTGATTAAGCTATTTTACATTTTAAGGTTAGACAATATTTTAAAAACTTCAAGTAAACAAAGGGAGTTAAATAATAATGGAGCGATGCTCATTCAAAAATTAGAGGGTTAGGCTTGACACTTGACCCTACTTATTATTGGTAGAAGAGTTAGCGGCTAGTGTATGTTCGAGGGCTCATTTAAATCGTATATTCAACATGTTGTGTTGCTTGTGGGTTTCTGTTAGGTTTAAGTTATTCAAGCGCCAAGGGATGGCAGTGATTTATTCATGGGGGTGAATTTGTCACTTTTTAGTATAAAACTTGAGTAATAGCCAACATATGTTAATTGTGAAGGGATTTTTCACAGAGCCGGCATTGATTCTCGAATCAAGCTGGCTTTTTATTTTCATTCCTACACGACCAACTTCGGTGGATGGTAATTTCTTATTTAAATTAGCCTGGTAGATTTTAGTTAGAGATTGTTCGTTTCAACAGCTTTCATTCTTAGCTCCTGCCGGGCTTTCTTCTTGCTTATAAATGTTGGTATGAATGTATCTTCGAAGTTTCGTTAAGTATCTTCCTTTAGTATTATCAGCCATTCCTGAGCCCTTTTTAGGCTTGTTCTATCGATAATTATATTAATAGCTTACATCATACTTTCTTTTCTCCATTTTATTGCATAATGCAATCAGTCATTGCATTGACGTATTGGGAGTCTTGAACTATTTTTTATTAGTTTTTGGGTACTTAGTGGGGTTGATGATGGATTTAATTCGAATGATATTGTTAGGCTTAATGACTGTTTCGCAACCTAGCCTCGCAGATAAACCATTAAACTTTGGTATTGTCCCACAACAATCGGCCGAAAAGTTAGCTAATCAGTGGATCCCTATCCTTAAGTATATATCAAAAGAAATTGACCAAGAGGTGAGGTTTGCCACCAAAGCATCAATTCCTCTGTTTGAAAAAGAACTATCGAAGGGGGCATATGATATTAGTTATATGAACCCCTACCATTATATTGTATTCAACAAATCTAACGGCTACACCGCAATAGCCAAAGGAAAAGACACAAAAATACAGGGTATTCTTGTTGCGAAAAAAGATAGCGGTATTTCAACGTTACAAGAGTTTGAGGGGAAAAAGTTGGCGTTTCCTTCCCCAGATGCCTTTGCGGCAAGTATTTTAAGTCAAAGTGCCTTGGCAAAAAAAAACATTAATATTGATCCTGTTTATGTGCGTTCACATGACTCTGTTTATCATAATGTTGCTCAAGGGAATTTTGTGGCCGGCGGTGGTATCTATCGAACCTTAAATGCTATGAGAACTGACGTTTCGGACAACTTGATCGTCTTATGGGAGAGCCAAGGCTACACCCCTCATGCTATTGCTGTTGGACCTCATGTTCCTCAAGACGTAGTAGAGCGGATTCAACGAGCAATAGTCACTCTTGACAAGGAGCATCCTGAACTTTTGTTCCCTCTAAAAATTAAAGGGTTTGAGCAAGCAAAGGACAGCGATTGGAATGACGTTAGACAACTCTTTATCGAGGAGTAGCCTGATGACATTTCAAACCAAAACTTTCCTCGGAATTGCTCTAATAGAAACGTTTTTTCTCGCCATTCTGGTGATTTTTGCTACAAGTTTTATTGCAGACTCTAATAGGTCTCTGTTTGAAAGTAAGGCAGAGGCCACGTTAAGCCTGCTAGAGCTCAGTAGTATCGATGCATTACTGACATACGATATAGCACGACTGGAAAGTATTGCTCAGAGCGTAATGAGAGACCCAGATATTTTGTCTTTAAAAATGGAGATATCGGGATTGAAGTGGTCAAGTAAAACTGGCCACAGTTTTATAAGGGAACCAGAACTGTCGTTCTGACTCATTTGGTGTTAATCCACCGTTATATTGATGTGGACGATACTGGTTGTAATAACCAACTAGGT
>NZ_JACJFF010000016.1:0-73632 GCF_014164465.1 Vibrio sp. SG41-7
TTGTTTCCGCACTGGAAATTTGGATCATCAAGAAGTTTTGCTTGATGGGAGCCGTATGAGCTGAGAGGTTCACGTACGGTTCTGCGAGAGGCTATCGGGGAGGTTCCGGTGGCCTACTCACCTAAATTGGCTTTTGAAGCAAGATCATCAATACGCCAGCCTCTATCGGTGCGCTTTGAGCGAATGGCGGCTCCCAGCGTTTCCTTACTGAACTCGGTATTCAAATCAGGCATAGGTTGTGCCTTTACCATCTTACCTTTTTTCATAAGTGCCTTTTAATGTACTTTTGTTACAATTGGGGTCGCCCCAAAATATAAGTTCATTATAAATCACTTTTGAAGTGTCTGTATAAGAAATTATTTAAAAGTGTAATTTAAGTAACTTATGTTTAGTTTGCCAGTTGTTGCTGTGAAGCCGTCTTACATACCCAAATTTAAAGATTTACTCAAAAGGCTCGCCAAACATTTGTTCGTAGTCAGTTCGAAAGTTTCTATTCGGAAGATCATCAGAGTAAGCCCAAAAATTAACGATACTTCTTACCTTCTCCATTGTTATGTGGTCACTTTCAACCATAACTTTCATTAGTTTTCTGAGCTGTTGGCGTTTTGCGTAGAAAGTTGAAGGGTTGAGAGCATTTTGCTTACAAAACGCTAGTGTTGATAGGGAACTGGATTCTGATTGCTCAATGAGTATTTGCCACTCTTGGTTAGTACGTCGTTTTGCCATTTCAACTCTCCTTTGGGTTGGAGAGTTGATCTTAGTATTTGGGCTAGGTGATTAGAATGTGGGGTTTATGATGCGCTTACTTTTGAGGACAGCTTTAGAACAACTCTTAAATCAAAAGCTTATTCAGATGATATGAGCCAAATATTGCTCATATCATGGATTCTTCGATCTTAATGAATATTTACTTACTCACTTAACTTTTATCTAGGTCTCTTAGGTGAGCAAGTAAGTATTCAGTGTAGTAAAGTGGCAGCACTATGTGCTCTTTCTCTGTTGCTGGAGAGCCTTGAGTACCTGTAAGTTTGATCGTCTTGTGGGGCTTGCACTTTTCGATGTAAGACTGCAATGATTTTGCACGGGTTCGTTTACCGCTCTTTACTTCTACAGGCACAATACGGCCTAGCTCATCAGCGATGATGAACTCTATCTCAGCTCTTGCGTCTCCCCAAGAGAAACTGGGTTCAATACCTAGCGCGGTGATTTCTTGTTGAACATAGTTTTCTGCGACATATCCCTTGTATTCATAGCCTTGCTGTTTGATTTCACGGTATCCCGTGCCGAGCATATGATTCAATAGCCCTACATCAAAGAGAAACAGTTTAACCGTATTTTCTTTCTGATAAGCAGCTAAAGGAGAACGAGGTTGTCCTTCAATAGGATGATTCTTTAATGCAAGTCGACATTTGTGAAGCCATGTGATCGCACTTTCATATTCAGCATAACGAGATTTGCGTTCGTGAACTCCCTTGAATTTGAACCGTTTAACGGAATCATCGAAGACTGAAGATAACTGGGCTGGGATGCTTCTAAATACAGATTCGATGAGTTGCGCATCCACTTTTCCAGAGTATTTTCCGAAATCACGCATGTAGCCCTCAATTAAGTTTCGATGGACTTCAGAGACGGCTTCAATTCGGTCAATGATACTGAGTTGAGAGCTTTCTCTCCAGATGCCCACAAAAACTCTCTGAAAGTCAGTGGCCTTAAGTTGTGCTGTTCAACTTTTCCAACAGGGAAGGAGGTGAGCAATCCAATATTGGAAGCACTTGCAGCAACATAAGCTTTGGGAGCTTTTTCTGCAAAGTATTTAAGAGCGGTAACCGCTCTAGGGCATTCACCAATTTCATCTAAAATAAGTAGATCTGTAGATGGCTCGAAGGTTTGCCCTGTTAAGAGTTCAATATTGGTGAGGATGTCATCAGGATTTAAAGATCCAGAAAAAGCTTCCATTAACTCAGGACTCTCTAAAAAATCGATCCTTAGGACATTTTCGAATGTACTTCCTAATAGCTCCTGTAATAAGAATGTTTTGCCAGTTTGTCTAGCTCCGTCAATCAGCAGAGGCTTCCTAGTTGGCTTGCCTTTCCAGGTAAGTAGGTTTTCAAGCAGTGTTCGTTTCATCTAGCCACCTTAGTGATAGCAATTTCATGCTCGATGTTTATTACATAAAAATGTACGATAAAATGCAATTTCAAGCATATTAACGCGCGTAAAAGTGTATTTTTAAGTGTGCGCATGATTATGTGGGGGAGCAAGTTGAGGTGATGAGTATATGGTGAGTGCTTGATACTCAGTATAGGCAAACGTCAATCTGGACAAGCTAGTACGCTTGCCTTGTTTGCTTTGCTTCCTGTTAGTTGTTTTGTAACGAGGTTTAGGCATGAGGTGACGACGATTAATGGATGTAGCTGATCAGATCGTAGCTTCTTGATTTAGTTCCAGGATTAAGCCTCTTTTTAACTCCCGGTTCAATGGAAAGTAACCGTTCTCAAATATTTGTTTAATTGATTAATACCTTTGATTCAGTCAGGTTTAGACCTAACGCCAATCATTACTCACCACTACAAAGTGGACGACTTCCAGAAAGGCTTCGACATGATGCGATCTGGTATGTCTGGTAAGGTAATTTTAGACTGGGAGTAGGTTACTACCGGTTTTGAATATCAGAAGGCAACAGGTAAACTGTTGCCTTTTTTATCGCCATTCATAATTGATAAATAATTTAAACTATTGATATTTAGTGGTTATTTTTGTTTTTGTATATAGTGGCAAGCTTGATTCAGTCAGGTTTAGATCTAACACCAATTATTACTCATCACTACAAAATTGATGATTTCCAAGCAGGCTTCGATGCTATGCGTAGTAGGCTTTCTGGCAAGGTTATTCTTGATTGGGAATAGATAAAATTAGGCTCTAAATAGCAAAAGGCGACAGTGAAAACTGCCGCCTTTCTTACGAATAAAACCGCTAAATAACGGTAGATTACAGTGTCTGTCGCCATTTTGTCGCCATTAATTCTTAATGGATTGAGGTGCACCGCTTGGATCAAATGTTCTGGTGAAAAATGGGAATACGCCATTGTCTGCTCAATTTTGGTGTGTCCAAGAATACGCTGTAACACCAAAATATCCCCTTTGTTCATCATAAAATGCGAAGCAAAAGTATGCCGTAAAACATGCGTCGCTTGTCCACTCGGAACGTGGCCAGGTAGGTACTTGGATACCCCTGGAACATACTTTGAACGAAGCTTTGCAAATCCGTGGGCCTCGATCCAACACTGCTACATTTTACTATGAAGCCTCAGAATTTATACTGAGGCTTCGTTCTATCCAGGGGTAGGGTATCTCGACTCGACCCATTCAACCCCACTGACTATAACTTGAGCTTTATCCGCGGAAAATTATGGCATTGCTGATATTAATCCCTTGAGTTTCAGAAGCAGTTGTGGTGAATCAAGCCTGTAGAACTATAAAGCTACATATTTACTACATGGAAATTTTTTAGGTTTTATTTCTTAATTAAGCGCTTGAAATTAAATTGTTATTTAAATTCACCCCTTAACAGGTCGGAGGTGAGAGTGCACGAGAGAGCTGCCTTTTTGAATTGACTCTTCAATATCTTCAAAGTTTACGTATAAAATGAGGTGACAAAATAGCCCTCCTCGGCACACCATTAATTTTTGCAACGTTGTAGAATGCGGAGTTATTCAACCCATCTTGGATTGAATCTACGCTCTGCGTATAAAGCATCAAATCATTGTTGAAAGAGAACTCCAATGAGTGATGCCGACCTGTTTAGCTTGTTGTTAACATCTGAAAAAAATAATCTGTTGTTTCAACCCATAAACCGTTGTATCTCCCTACTATTACGAGTGAGGGACAAATAGAAGTCGGCCGTTTTACCAAGCGAGTGATTACTCGATAGAGGTACATCAAACATACCTTGACTATGATGTAAATATCATCAATTTGCCATGATCGGCTACGTGTTCTAGTACCATCGCAATTGTTTCGCGATTTCAGACGCATTCTTTTACACCCGTAGATAAATCCTAGAATGGTCAACATTGACGCCACGTAACCTGTCAACTCTTAGTAGGGATGGACGACAGTTTGCTCGTTTTGTAAGTCTGTTATCGCTTGAATCACATTCTCAGGTTTTTCTGATAAGCGATTGAAAAAGTGTGTATACCACTCTTTTCCGTAGCACAGATAAATTCTCGTCTGATATCCCTGGTCTTTTATCTGTTTTAACAACTCAGGACGAACTCCATGTAACATTTCAAAGGTTATCGACGCCTTTGAGAGCTGTTCGTTGCCGAGGATGGCTTCGATCAACTCTTCGTCACAAGAGGCAACAAGAACGGGAACTTCTTGCTTGACAAGCTGAGTGAGATACTCAAGATACTTTTCTCGTATATGGGCTTTTTCCTGAATAGCGATACGCTCTGAAACTGAATAAACACCTTTCACCAGCCTAACTATACCCCGAGCAAATCGTGGATCAGATAGATCATCTTGTGTTCGATGTAAGTATGCTTGCAAGGTAATACCTAGGTTATCGTACTTCTCTGACACCGCGTAATAAACAAACAAAATATCATCGACTTTATGGAATTCTTCCATGCTAATGATTACGTTGCACTGGGTCTTTTGAGCAGCGCAACAGATTTTTTCTAGATTTTCTAGAGCGAAATCGCGGTCCAATACGAGTCCAATCGTCGAAAGATCGAGACACAGGTTTGTCCCTGGTGTCAGCCGCTCACAGCGGCTGGCCAAGTGAACAAATTGCAGTGTGTTTATCTCACAAAGTTCTCGTGTTTTACTGTCTTCTCCCCCCATGTACTCGAGTGACATCGCGTACCCTTTCTCCTCGTAACGCGACGCCAATTTTATCGCTTCACTCTCATGTTCAACGATGTATCGTTTTGCGGGTTTTAGAAGAGCCTCATAGGCCATTGGATCCTGATTGAATGTGCTGATCAGGTTTTCATTACGTGCAATGTGCTTTAACATGCGACTAAAGAAATTCACTTTCTAACTCCTAGTATGACTGTGCGTTGTTATTAAGTACGTGGCAAACGATTTGTACAAAGTGCTCGGTGCACTCATCGATGATGAAGTGACCACTTTCAAACAAGTATTGATGTACGGCTCCTTGCGTGTACTTAGCCCATTCGTCTAGATGTTGAGCGGTTGTAAATGTGTCATTTTTGCCAAACAACAGATGCAAGTTTGATGTCAGTGTGCCATTGGGTACCATTACGTAATGCTCTGAAGCGACAGCATCGGCTCTAAGACATTGGGTAAGTTCCGATAACTCAGCACTAGCCACCTTTTGCGTAGGCTGGCCAAAACTAAACAACTTATTAAGAAACTTATCGTCGTCTTTTTCATCGCTAATCTTGGTCTCAGGAACCACATTGGGGCTTCTTGAAGCGACTACTATCAAGTTATCTACAGCCACACCTTTAAGTTGAAGCTGTCGAGCGGTTTCATAGGCTAAGAGCCCGCCCATGCTATGCCCGACGAACGTGGTCGGTATGTCTCCAAAGTTGACGAGTTCTTGGGATAACGATTCGGCCATCTCGGCAATTGAGGACATTGGCGGCTCCGATTTCCGGTTCCCATGCGCTGGTAAGTGGACCGAAAACACTTCAACGTGCGATTCAATACGTCGTACCCACGACTTAACATCATAGGGCGATCCTCCCGCGCAATGGAAAAACACTAATCTTTGCTGTGGTGTTTTTACGGGTCGGCATTTGAGTAGCCACAACTCATCGAGAAATCGCGCTAGCTCATATTTAGCAGACTCTGTCGTAAGTTGGCCGTTTGTTTCAAGCAACGTGACTAAAGAAGATAGTGTGGTATTGGAGTAGACTTGGGGAGACGTCAGCTCAATCCCCGTCACCTTCTTGATCTCAGACACTATTTGGATAATGGCCAAAGAATCGCCACCACTGTTCAAGAAATCATCCTCTACACCCCCTTCAAAGGTAGGAATGGCTTGACGAACGATAGCCGCTACCGCGTTCATCGTGGTGCTATGTTCCTCGGAATCGCAGTCCTTTGTTATTAGCTCAATGTACTCTTTCAACTTAGCCTCATCGACTTTGCCACTCAGCGTCAACGGGATCTCGCGTTCATGAATGACTTTCGACGGCCACATGTAGTAAGGCAGCTCATCTTTGATTAACGAAAGAAGCGATTCCGGGACAATGTGCAGCTCTGGTTGCGTCGTATAGAAGAGGTAAAGTGTACCTTTATCATGGATAACAGAGCACTGCTCGACCAGATGAATGGAAGAAGCCGTATTTTCAATTTGTAGTAACTCGACTCGATGCCCATTGATATTGACCTGTCGGTCATTTCGCCCATAAATATCAAGGTTACCATCATTTCGAAATCGGCAGACATCACCCGTATTGTAAGCATTCACGCTTTCTCCCCATGGGAGATCAACATTAACAAAGCTTTGTTTCGTCACTTTATCCAGATTTAAGTACCCTTGAGCAACACTTGGTCCAGCAATAAACAACAGTCCTGGCATTCCTAGCGGAACAAGCATATGTTGCTCATCTAAAACAAACGCTCTCACATTGGGCAATGGCCTTCCGATCGAAGGATTGATTTCCCCATTGTCTTGGCATCGATAGGTGGTGACGGCCACCGTCGTTTCCGTCGGCCCGTAACCATTGATGACTTCAATACCTGCTCGAGTAAATGCTAAGGTGACGGTATTGCTGAACTTCTCCCCCCCCAATGACAACAAGCGGAGCGAGCTCAATTGCGAAAGGTGCTGTTTGAGATAATCTAACAGCACTGGCGGAATTTCCGCGACGGTTACCCCTTTCTGTGAGATAAACGTCGCTATCTTTTGCGGATCGGCCTTGTATTCATCGGGAAGGATCGCCAGTTTAGATCCATTAAACAAACTACAAAACATGTCGAAGACAGAGACATCAAACGCAAGAGAGGCAAACTGAAGTACGGTATCGTGCTCAGTAATCCGATAGTCTTTTGAGATCCCCGTAACAAAGTTGGCCAACGCGCCGTGCGATATTTTCACGCCTTTGGGATTCCCCGTCGTACCAGAAGTGTAGATGATGTAAGCCAGCTCACTCGGGCGATAAAGCAAGTCGGGGATGTTAAAGTTGCACCCTGAAACAGTTTCGACTTCTTGAACCAGCAATGACGGAGTCGACGGTCTGACCGTCCACTCGATGAGGTCAGTGATCAGAAGTTTGGCTTGGCTATCCCCAAGGATGTACACTAACTGACTCTCAGGGCTCTTGATGTCGACGGGGATATACGTAGCCCCTAAAGAGAGTATCGCAATGATGGCGGCGACCGCCTCAGGACTGCGTTGTAAATAGAGACAGACCCTGTCTCCTCGGCGGATCCCTAGCCTTTCAAGCTTTAGGTAGAACTGCTTTACTTTCTCGTGAAATACATCGTGCGACAGCGTCTCCTTGTGATTCATGATGCAAGTCCGCTCATGACCAGCCGCGATAATCGCCAGAATTTGAGGAAGAATAGACGGCATATTTATAGGTAAGCTTTCTCCAAAAGAGAAGGAATACAATGTGTTCAACTCTTCCCCAGTTGGCAGAAACACCGCCGCGTCATCCACATTTTCTCTACGAGTAAACGCGCGGGCACAAGCGTTCACTTTCCCCATCATGCCAGTAACCAGTCTCTCGTGGTAAACATTGGGATTATATCCAATGTTGACCTTAATCCGCTCTTTGCATTCAGCGATCTGCAACACCACGTCACAGTTGTCGATGTGTTCGTGTGAGTTATACGAGAAACCAAAATTAGAGGCCGCTTCATGGTCGTCCACTTCTCGGAGGCAGGACGGTTCGACGTACAAGGGAAGTCGTCCAGCTAAAGGGATGGCCTTATCGGTAAAAGCTTGCTCTTGGCTGAGGTTTTCTGGCAAGTTAACCGCAAGCGTTACCTGTGTGTCCAACAGCTGAGCACGCAAACCAAAACTGTCCGTAGCAGAATAGCGAGCTAACACCAACATGTATGACAACACGATCTGAGAGACCATACTCTCACTACGATCAAAGGTAAACTCTGACTTTGTCTCCAGCCACGCAAACGGCTTGTCTTCATAAAAGTCAGGCAGAACCAGCCAGTTTTTTACTTCAACTTGGGAGGAGGGTGTTTTCGCATCAATAAGATTGATGATTTTTTGGCGTTGAGTAAATGGCAGCTTGGTGACCCTGTCATAAATCTCATTCATTCTAGTTTCCATCCGAGACTACCTTGTTAATTCTCTCTGAAAGATCCGTGGTTTTTGCGAAGAATTCATAGACTGCCGACTCCGCAGTCAGGCCATGGCAACCGTGGATGTGTACCGTGGTTCTAAAAATCGCGAGCAGTAAGGATTTAATCGCATCAAGCCCTTGATTTGGATAGTTGGACCCATGATAACCCTGTTCAAAAACGGTGTACTGAGCCAACAGTGAGGCATAGTTAAGTCGTAAATATTGATGTTCATGCAGGTGTTTTCCAAACTGTTTTTTTTTGATTAACCTGCGTTTACATAGACTCAGTAAAGTATGGCAATAGCCTAAAGAAAACGACATCAAATCCATTCGGGCTTGGCGCATCAATTGGTGATAATCCGCTTCACTCAACTTGACTTGAGCAATACGTTGACTATCATCAAGGTGTAAGTCTTTGGCGCGCAGCAAATCGCCGACTAACCCTGTTGGGTTGGCCCCTTGATCCTTTATGAACACCTCATCCGCAAGGATCCGATAGAGATAGACGTTTTGCTCGTGGAAAAACACGATACAAAGTGATGGGCTCACCATTTGCGCTCGGCCAATGAGACCTTCTAATCGAAACCCGTTATTATCCTTCGTAATCGCTACATGAGAAGGAGAGTGATGATCCAAGATAATCGGTGTGACAGCATCTAAATCTAAATCGCGCTCTCGCGATGGACATAATGACAACACGTCAATGAGTCTGAACTTATCAAGCTCCTGTAAATATGGCGCTTTACGCGCGAACTGATTCACTAAAATTCGTCGATGCTTTTCACCCAAATCAAACCCACCAAGAGACCTTGGCTTATGGAAGATGAGGCTGTCCTCACTGAGTGAGGTGCCCATAAATGAATGCGCATCCGTCTGAAAAAAATCGTCGGCATAGAGTGTATTGAAGGAATCTTCTAACGTTGCCTCAAATACAATATTCATGTTACACCTTCTTCATAAATGGATTTCCTCGCAATGGTTTCAAGCATCATCTCAGAGCTGCCTGCAGACAGTAACAATCCTTGCGACTCGCGATAAGCAGCACTAATGTTGTTATAAAACTGTGGTTCGTTAACGAGCACGGCTGTTTGGTCAAGGTTATCGTGGACATAATTTATGATCTTTACCGCCAATTCACTTGAGATTAGCTTCGCAATTGACCCTTGATACTCGCTAACTTTTCCTTGCTCAAAAAAATCACTCAAGACCGCATCGACGTGCTTTCTCGCACAACGAAGCTCAAACTCTAACGTTTTGACATAATCTTCATCCCAAGCGCCATCATGAAAGTAGGCGCTTGATGCAAGTAAGAGATGAAAAAATCGCTCGGCTTTGATGTAGTAATCAAAACCGGTTCGTTCAAGGGAAATGGCTTCCGTGATAAGGGCCCAACCCTTATCTATTTCTCCAACAATATCCTCGGCAGAGACTATTAGATTGTCGAACCTTACCCGACAGAAATTTTCGTCACTGATCGAGTCCAACGGCTCAATACTGACGCAGTCATCATTAAGTGGGATTATGAACAACGTGAGGCCATTATGACCGCCACTGTTGGAGTCTGTTCGGATGGCGCACAAAGCGTGATCGGCTTGCTGTGATTTGAGCGAGTAAATTTTTTCCCCATTGATGACGAACGTGCCGTCATCGGATACAACCGCATGACTTTGCAGCGATGCAAGATCAGACCCAGACGTTGGTTCTGTATATAAAATGGAAAAAAACGTCCGCCCTGCTGCGATCTCTGGCAAAAATCTCTTCTTCTGAGATTCGCTACCCGCTATATTGAGTAGGCCACCGACAAAGTGCACGCTAAGTAAATATAATGTTTCAGATAAGCCTCGGCTTACCAGTTCCTCAAGAACAAATAAATTGGCTGGCTGGCCTAAGTCCAGCCCACCGAATCGTTGGCTCCACGCGGGAGCCAGCAATTGCTCTCGACCAAGCCTTTGATACAATTCTCTTAGATCGGGTTCCAACCTAGGATCCCGTAACTCATTGGTTTCTACATAATCATTGACTATGCGTTTAATTTTGGATTTAAAGTCAACATAATTCATGGCCTTGGACAATAACCTTTCCTAGAGTGAGTGGAGTAATGTTTTCGGATCTATCCATCCGCTTAAATCATAGAAAGATAGTAAGAGTCTTCTTGTTCTCTAAACTTGAGCCTCTCCGCTTTGATGTCGTTCTTGTCCTCACCAAGTAAAAACATTTGTCCTGGGGTATTGGTAAAATCGATTGTTTTTTCGATCGTGTTACCTGCGCCCCAGTAAAAACTATGGAAGTGAGTGTAATTCTCGACGAGCTCATCAGTAGGGAAGGGTTGGACAACAGTGCCTTCTCTATCAGAAATAAAGAAAACGCAACTGGAGTTGGTTTTGAGTTTGCGACGACCTTTCTTAACTCGTTCCTTGAACGTTTCCGGATCTAAGATCGACTCAAACAATACGGATAATTGGTTATGACCCATCGCTTTAGTGTAGGCGGATAAATCAATACGTCCCGGCATGCGAGCACCAGTTTCTAGTAACGTTGGACCTTCGCTCGTGATCATCACTTCACTGTGGCCTGCACCGTTTCGAATACCCAATGCGTCTAAGCACTCGTAGATGTAATCTGCCAATAAGTTAAACGTCTCGCTGTCCTCGATAGGACACAACAATTCGTTGTAGTCATGTACTGGACTGTTGTCGATACGCACTCGATACACTCGGATGATCTCACTGACAAAGTGCTGCCCATTGAGACTAACAGTGTTAACGCAGTATTCAATTTCATCAGAGTCGAGATAATACTGAGCTAGGACTTCCTTGTTGGTATTTCCGTAGACATTCTTGTTGAGGTAGATGTTGTCAAATGCGCAGTTAATCTCTTCTTGATTGTGACAAATTCGCACTCCATCTGATGAAGCACTTTCTAGCGGTTTAATGATATAAGGATAGTTGTTCTCGTCGTTGTCTATCCAAGAAAAGATGCCATCCACATTGTCGGATTTGAACTGAACTATCGAGCGAACACCAGCCTTTCGCAGAGCTTCTTGCATTTCAAACTTATTGCGTCTCGCTTTTGATAGACCAAAGATGTTTGAGTATGACAAGTTTAGCTGATGGGAAATGATGTCCGACAGTTCCACAGCATGGTCCTTACCCGGTAGCACACACAAGATATTTCGACCTTTGAGCTTCTCAAGAACCCTCTCAATATCACCACCCCAAGTAACATTACCTATGTAGTCACCTCCACAATAGGAGCTCAATACCCCTTCTGACGCCGAGAACGATTCCACATGCAGCGACTCAATCCCAAAACTGCTTAAGTACTTAGCGTAATGCGCTCCGGTCCCGTAACCATCAACGATAATGAAACAATCTTTCTTTTTATACATTTTATTTAACCTTTAAACTGAATTTAAATTCTTCTCGTTTTTGCCGACAAAGAAGAGTGCACCGACAACGCTGAGGGCTGACAGCGTTAGAAACATCGTATTGCTGCCATGGCTTTCAAGGATCAGTAAGCTGACCCATGGGCACAGGAAATAACCGAGTGTTTGTAAATTTTGCGCACCAAAATACGCGCCTTTCATCTCGTCCGGTGCAATTCTATCGATGACAACGGACTGATTAGGGATAATGAGAATTTCCCCAACCGTAAATACCACCATAGCGAGGGTGAGGTGTGTAATATCCCCAGAGAGGAAAAAGCCAATTTGACCTAATGCCAATAAAAAGCCTCCGAGAAAAATATTCACAGTCGGCGAAATCTTTTCTGTATAGCTAATGAGCAATGGTTGGACGAAAATAATACAAAGCGCGTTGGTCGTAACCATATAAGAAAGAAACTTCGTACTATTAACATGATCCGTCAGAATAAAGTATTGAGATAAATAGACCGTAAACTGGCTATAGACAGTGCTCAAAACGATTCCTCCGATAATAAATAATAATAAATATTTATCCTGAACTAGAACATTAATTATATTTATCATGCTTGGGGATTCTATTTTTTTCTCTTTCGGTTCTTCACTACTAACAAAAATTAAATAGTAAAGAAAAACTAAAAAGAAAATAAAAGATGCAGCCAAAAAGACAGATTTATGTTTTTCTCCTGTTAGCCAAACTCCCAACAAAGGCCCGACAGCCCAACCTACATTAATAAGGATGTAATTAATTGAGAATGCGCGAAATTTATTCTTTTGGTCCACTGTTTCTGAGATGATTGATTTTGATATTGGTGAAAATATTGAATAGCCTATATTAAAAAATAGGTTAGAAACATAAAGTAGTAACAACGAATCAAAAAAATACAGTCCAGATAATGAAATTGAACAGGATAATAATGAAACCAACAACATGACACGCTTGCCTAAAATGTCAGACAGCGTGCTTCCTATTGCGCCTATCGCGGTTGAAATAAATATCGCACTGCCTATAAATAATCCAACATCACTGGGTTTAAGACCCGCTTCTAAACTTAGGTATATTGCAAAAAAGGGAATACTCATTGCTCTTGCAACAGTCAATGCTAATGAGGAAAGCATGAGACTTTTTACAATTTTAGGTATCCCAATAAAGTCTTTCACCAAGCCTAAAAATTTCATAGTGAAGGCTCACATGTTAATGTCAGCTTTTCCTGATAGTGGGCAATGATGTCAAGCAAGGTCTGGCTGACCACTAAGGCGTCTTCTTCTTTCACATGAAAATGGGTTACCAACCTCACTTTATCGTCGTCCCATGCAATCATTTTTAGCCCTCTCTCCTCAGCCAGAGCAACGAAGTCTTGTGCCGTAGTACCAAGAGACTGCGCAGAGATGTACATCATGTTGGTCCCATGGTAAATCAAGTCCACACCATTTAACCCTCGGAGGCTCAGGTAGATAGCGTTCATCTTATCATTATCATCCCCCACCAATTCCCAGTGATGCTTCAAAGCGTAGTGTGCAGGGGCCGCAACAACACCAAACTGGTGCATGTCACCACCAATCCATTTCCGGTACTTCCTGGCGCTGTCAATGAACGACTTCTTCCCGACCATGATGGACCCTAATGGTGCACAGAGACCTTTGGAAAAACACATCGACATGCCATCAACGTACTGTAGGTATTCGCTCGGATGAACGTTGCTGTAGGCAGACGCATTGAGTATTCTTGCGCCATCAAGGTACAAAAATATGTCACGTTGTTTAGCGTAACGGCTAATCTCTTTTATTTTTTCTAATGAAAAAACCGAGCCACCTTTTGAGCCAACGGTATTCTCCAAGCAAATAACTTTAGGATGAGGGTAGTTATTGTTCCATCTTGCTTTTGTATTAATAGCCTTATCAAGATTATCAACGTTATATATTCCATCTTCCGTATTAATTAGGTTGAAACACACGCCGGCTAATCTTGAAGATGACCCGGATTCAAAAAAATTGATATGATAGCTAGCATCTAAAATAACTTCATCTCCTGCATTAGTTAGAGCAAGTAAAGCTATTTGGTTACTCATCGTTCCGCCACACGTCAGCAAAGCATCTTCAGTTCTGAAAAATTTCTTACAATATTCTTGCAGCTCATTTACAGCTCGATCGTCCCCAAAGCAGTCATCTCCAACTATAGCATTTCTCATGGCCTCTCTTATATTATCCGTAGGTTCTGTAATGGTATCACTTCGAAGATCTATATATTTCATACTATGCTCTTTGATTGAAATTTATTTTGGGTGAATTGGTTAAAAATCAAAATATTTGTAGAAGTCACATTCGATTAAGTATTGTTCACTGCTATATTCGAAAGAGGTGCGGATAATATATGTTGATTTTTTTAACATCAAGTTAATGTTTTATGTGCTTTTAAAGAGACGCATATTTATTACCTAATAATTTAATTTATTTAATAATTTATTATTATAAATTGTGATTTTCATCAAGGTTTTTATTAACATTATTTAAATAACTGATAGTAATAGGTATAAACGTGACAAACATCAAGAATTGAAGGTTATTAATTAATAAAAAACATAACTAGTTGTTTGACTTATCTATGTAATAAAAAATTGTACATGCAATAGGTTTTGATGTGATGGACGCACCTCCCTTCTGGCTTCTTTTCTTCATCAACTCCATCGTGTTATCGATCATTTCAATATACTTTTCCATTTTGGCTTGTGTCTGCTTCTTACTTGGCGCAGAGAATCGTCTCCAAACGTGCGATTTCAACCCTTGTTGATTAAAGATGTCATGGTGAGTTTGATCTAAATCTCGGAGTTTCATTTCGAGTAAATGGCCCATTTTGATTAGCGTCGCGTCATCAAGGAGGTGCTCAGAGTTGGGGACATAGTCTATCAACATTCGAACTAAGGTCATCACATCATGCTCTTGCTTGACCAGTGCCAGCGTTTGCATTAAACGATGTTTCTCTTCTTTTTTTGACGGATCAGGCTCTTTATCCGGATGGATAACACTGGCAATGCGTTTGTACATTTTGCTGAGTTGTGCGCCTTGAAACTTTTCTTTGATGTTCAGCGATTCGTAGGCTTCATTCTCAATATAATCGAATTCAAAATCGTTCCACTCGCCCTCAATTTGGTCCCGTGGTGGCAATGAGTTGTTATTACGGGCAGCATAAGAGTTCCATAAAGCACGGATCAAAGCGTCGATGGCAATTGGGTCTTCAGAAGCCAATATTGTGCGGATCTCTTTTTCGGGTAACTCAATGTCAGCGTCGAACGCGTCCTTCATGCCATTTTCAAGCTCTCGATAAGCGTCATTGAGCGCTTGCAGTTTTTCTTTCTTAAATACTTTGTCCTGATAGGCCTCATATTCTTCGCATACCGCTTCGACTTTGTCTATGTCATTCAAAAAAGGGCGATCAAGAGCGTCAAGTAACTCTTGTTCAATCGTTTTCATCAAGCGAGAGTGGAGATTGGTTTTGAGTTTTTTGAGGTCAAAAATGACATCAAGTGCTTGACCCAAACACACTGAACTTAATACTAATTTATGGTTCTTGAGGTTAAATTATCCTCTAACGCCGGCAAACCGAATGCCCATTCCTTTTGTAAAATCGTTTGTTTAAGTCGTAACTACAAACTGTGACCATTTTAATGAATGTAAGAAGGATACCCTCTCACAAGACGAGACTGCTCTTATGGCGCTGCAATATGAACTGTACAAAACCCTGGTCCTGCTAAGCCATACCATCTTGCTTGTTCTTAAATATTTATATTTTTATTCATATTGTTATTCATGTTCATACGTAGTGTTCATAAGTGCAGCGCCTTATTGAGCACGATTGTAGCGATTGTTTTTATCGAGCCTTTCTTGCACTACCTTTCTTATGAAAGACGGTGAATAGAAAACTCTGTCCCGAATAACGCTCAACGGACACGCGATCCACGAATAACGAGGTGGGTAAAACAAGAAAAATGAGAGATAAAACAGGGTAAGAAAGGTTCAGACGTGCGGATCCCTCCGCTTTCGCGGAGACAAAAATCGCCCTTTAACTTAGGGGCAAGGTCGGGTTGATACTCACTAAAAAAGGCGGAGGTTGTTTGAGCGTACGTGTTTAATGTTGACGCATTGAAGATCTCTTGTATTCCTGACGCGATTTTACGAAAAGACAGCCAATGAAAGTTCAGTCCCTTCTTTGTTTGGCGTTTTCGTGTCGCGAGGATCAATTCGCTGATGTTGGGGTAACGCACGACTTTTAAGTCATTAAAGAAACGAATGGTAAACTGTTTGTATGAAGGGGCACTGTGTATCGTCCCTTCGTCTTGGTCGACACACACATTGATCCGCTCACTGTGATAATAGCCAGCACGCTGCAAATACTTCATCACTTTCGCAAAGGATTTGGGCGAAATATACTCGCCAAAGCGCAACGCATACTCTTCTTGAAGCTGATCGTAGCTGATGGGCTTCAACCCCGCTTCGGTGGGCAAACCAACACGCCCGCCAATGAGGTCGGTGTTCGGCAACATGCACGCTAATGCTTTCGCAATTAAGGTGCGACTCTGCACATTATTTATCGCTTCACCGCCCCATGCATTGAGCGACGGGAAGCGATTGGGGTTAGTAATGAATTCTTCGAGCGCTTTGAAGATCCGCCCGTATTCTGGCGGTAGGATTTCTACCTTACCACTTCGAAGCAACCGGCGAGACTTGAGTCCTATCTCAAAAGGCGTCTTAGGGTTCCGCGCGTTCTCTTCTGCAACGACACGATGATGCAATTCGATCAACTCCCGTTTCCGATCCTTACGCTTGCGGCGATCCTCTGCATCGTAACTCGATTTATCGGAGGGGGTAGGGGAGGAGTCGTGTCCAGGCGTCTTCATAACATTCACCGTCCACGTTTAAAACACACAGCACTTCATCCCGAGGGATAAACAAGCGGTGTGATTGAGAATGTGTTGTTTGGGCTTTAGCCCATGCCATGATTGAGTCAAATGAGTCATATTTTGAGGTCCAACAGTTTTTAGAGCTGTTCGGATTAGTCGTCCAAACGGTGAAATTTCAACCTCTCTCAACCGAGAAAAGAAATCAAACGCTGGTTTTTTAGACACAAAAAAGCCGTCTACTGTTGGGGAGACGGCTTTTTTGCGAGTGCTATATAGTCAGAGTACCACCTCTAACACACTCTAAATCCTAGAAAAAACACACGACATTGGGCACTCAGGAGTAAGCAATGTCGTGTGTTTTAACCTTATAGACCTCAGGTAAGCATAGCGTTTCGTCGCCTGATATTTCAAACGCTAAGTGTGCCTTGGGATTTTTCCCTTAACATAATGTAAATAATACGCAGATGTGAAAAATCCATAAATAACAAAAAGATAACAAATAACCTTAGAAAAATTTATAGCACATTGAGGGAGGGAAATTAAAATAATTAATCTATTAATTATGCGTAATAAAAATAGCGCCAACAGTAAATGCAAATTTATTTTCTTTAAAATCAGCATCTTAATTTGGTGCGTATTATTTACATTATGTAAAATGCAAGAAATGAGAAGTAAATCACAAACCACTTAAAATTTAGGCTCTGTTGAACGATGAAATGGCTCATCGATGTTTCGACCTGAACGTGGTCATTTCGGTTTTGTCTATTTAGGAAGACTTTTGTATGAATTTTAAATCAAAATGTATGGTTGAGAACAAGGAAGTCGGTATCGCTTTTAATCTTTCATCAAAGGCGAATAAAACGTTAACGCTCTCGGCGAAAAGAGCAGAGCGGGCCAAAAAGCGCGAAGGGAAACTTCGATTAGAAGATCACCTCAAACGTTTTCCTAATTGGTCGCTGTAACGAATGAGATTGCCGTCTGGGATTATTACCTCAGATGGCCTCGAAGGTGGGCTGCCTTCACTATTGCAAAAAGCGCCGCAGAGGGGCGCAGGCCTGCGTAATATGCCTAACAAATTCAGGAGCCCTCTCTGGGGCGACGTCCAAGGCTGTTTTTCTACTCAATTAAGCACGCTGGTTGAGTGGTGAAATAGAGTTACTTGGGAATACCAGACACCACATCCTTTGGATGTGCGCCTTCTACTACAAGAATGCTCAAGCCAGTTTGTAGCACGGCTCTTGAAAGAGAGCCCATCGTTTTGTTTTTTAAAAGAACAAAACAATGTCCTAACAAGGAGTGTGAACGATGCAAATTATCTACGGATATTGTCGTGAAGATGAGGCCGCGAGTTTATTAGGCCACTTTGTTAAACAAGGTGATTTTGTCAGCGTCAAAGAACTGGGAACGGTTGGGCGTGAACACATGGCGTTTGCCGCTTTGTTGCCTTTTACTGGGCACCTTGCATTTCCTTTCTATTGGAAGGGCGTTCATTTGGTCGCGGTTCAAAAACAAGCTCAGTCAGTTAATCGTCTCACTCTCCCAACCTCAAATAATGCTTGTAAAAAACGTTATCGGAAGCTTAAGAACACCATCATTAGCGCTCAAAATTGGAAGCAACATGTGAGCCGTAATCGTGGTTTGAAGTACGCGAAATCTTCGATGTTTTCTTAAGGATGTGGTAGGGAGCCCCCTTTCCCTCCATCCTGACCATGTACTTGATAATTTTATCACTCAATAAGGATACTTATTATGAAAACACGCACCCAGCGCACCCTCCTTGTCGGGCTTGGCGTTGCTGTTTCGACACTTCTTATCACTCAGCCTGCTCTGGCTGCCGATATCTTCGCTTCAGGTAAACAAGCCATGAAAGACACGGCGGGCAAAGGCTCTGCGGTTGAAACCGCCATGCTAGGCACAGGCCTTGCGGGGGCGGTCGTCACTGGACTGATGAGCCGTAACTGGTTTGCAGCCGTTGGCGGATTTATTGGTGGCTCAGTCTTGTGGAATGTTGGAGCGCCACTCGTCGGTTTAGGCTAAGGAGTCACAATGGAAGACCCTCATCAGTTTTTCTCTATCCCAAAACACATGAACAAAGGTCGCCGCTGGCTCGGTTTCCCTGTTGATGAACTCATTCCTGCCCTCTGCATTTTTGGCCTCTCATTCTGGCTTAAACACGAAATGATAGGGCTGACATTATCGCTGGCTTGGTTTGGGGGATTGCGTTACATCAAAGCGCAATACGGTGACAACATCGTGACCCTGTCACTCTATTGGTGGGGGGCTTCTTTTGTCAGTCCCACCCTCTTTAAGCGTACCCCCTCAGCCTGTCGTCGTTACTGGATTTTCTAAGGAGACTCTTCATCATGGATCCGTTTGTTAAACGGGATAAGCTGGCCGTCAAAAGCCTCCTCAATCTTTTTTTGAGTGCAGGCTTTCTTTTCATGCTTATCACTAACCTGGTGTTGGGTTACACCAGTTATCGAGCCCTTACCCATCAGAGCCGCACCCTAATCCCACCGTCCCTCTCTCAAGCCTTTACGGTGTCGGATGGCACAGTCGATGAGCCTTATCTTGAGCAAATGGCGGATTATCTTCTCTACTTGAAACTCAACATTACGCCAACCAGCGTTGGACGTCAGTTTGGCCAGTTACTTGAATATTTAGACGAGACAAGCTGGCACATCGTTCAACCTAAGCTGCTTCGAGAAGCCACGGTAATTAAAAAAGACAACATCAGCAGCCAATTTTCTGTCGAGTCTGTCCGTATTTCTCTCAACACGCTCCAAGTGCAACTCTATGGGAAACTCCAAAAGCACGTAGGCCAACGCGCCCTAGAGCCGGAGATGAAGTGGTATCAAGTCAACTTTAGCTATGACCAAGGCGTCATAGGTTTACTCTCCATTGAAGAAGTCGAGGTCGACACCGATGAATCTTTATGAGCAATCATTCACCCCATCGCCGCAATGGCACCCTTATTTTTTGTCCATCGCGCTTTGGGTGGTATTTTTCATCCCCTCTTTTGCTCTGGCTGAAAATGCCGCCATGGTGAGCTATGAGTTTGACGAAGGTGACACGATCCCCTTGTCACTCTCTTCCATTAACGTGAACCGTTTGCTGGTCAAAAATGACCGTATTATTTCGATCGTCTGCCCGAAAGGATTTTGCACCTCAACGGGCAACCAAAAAGACGCTTCCGGCTCTATCACCTTAAAAATTAACCTTCCCTTACCGTTTACCGCGCACCTGACGACAGAAAAAGGGCGATTGTTTGCGCTGTTTATTACCCCCAAAGCCACCCCGTCTTTGGTCACGGAGTTTGTTTGGTCGCAAAACTATAAAGAGCAGCAAAGCCCTACTGAGCAGGCCGCGGATTACCCCGCCGCCATGACAGCGCTCACCAAAGCCATGATGCGTTTTGTTCATGATGGCGCCCCCATCGCCGGCTTTAAACGTCACGACGTTGACCCCAAAACCTTACCCAAAGATGCAGCGTCACTGGCCATCATCCCTCAAACGGTCTTCGTTGGTCGTGATTACTCTGGGGTGGTTTATCAACTAAAAAATCAAAGCCGCAGTGACATGACACTGACCACCGCACAGTTCTACAGCTATTCCGCACGCTCAGCCGCGCTCGATACCTATCAGTTAAAACCTGGGCAAACCACCACGCTCTATCTCATTACCGGAGGAGGCGCCACCCATGATCGATAAACCCAAAGACGCCTTTGACCGCTTTAAAAAACGCGTCTTCAAAGATACCGACGGTGACTTTGAAGACGGTGGCACGGTCAATGCCGTAACAAGAAAGCGCAATCGCACCATTACGTTCACGGTATTGCTGGTGCTTGCCGCCCTGGCTTTTGCTGTTTGGCGGTTAACATTGCCTCCCCAAGAGCAAAGCAAGGACATTCAAGACGTCGGATTTGGTGCTGTCGTCACCGATGATTTTACCGACAAAGACAACCAGTCCGCCCTGACGTTTCAACAAGATAAAATCAACCAAATCGAGCAAAGCTTAGCGCGGTTCGAAGGCACCTTAAGTCGCTTTGGACAAAGCTTAACCTCTGAGTTGGAGAATATTAAAAAAGCCAATGAGCGTGATAAAGCATCGCAATTGACGGAGCTTGAGCAGCAGATGCAACAAAAGCTCGATGAAGTTGACGCGCTCAAGGTCCAACTTGAGACGCAATTAGCCTCAGCCCTCAATGCAGGCGATCCTTCGAATCAACATAGCGTAGAGATCCATCAGGGAAGCACCTTTGGCCAATACAAACTGCCCCCAAGACCGGCCATTAATAGCAACATAGATACCGCCAAGGTGAATGAGTTCCAGTACCAAGAGCAAGATGATGTGGCCTTTAGCGGGGATGCCTTTGATAGTTTTGAATTTCACTGGCAAGCGAGTGTAGAGGAGAGCCAATCCCGTCGCACGACCGATAACTACGTGCCAACAGGCACCTTTGTGACCGCCGTGGTTACCGGAGGCGCAGATGCTAATGGGGGCGTCTCTGGACAAGGGGATACCTCACCGGTTGTTTTTCAGACCGTCAATCAGGGTATTTTACCCAACGGTGAGCAATCCAAATTAAAGAATTGCACGATCACCGGTGCCGTTTACGGCGAAATCTCATCCAGTCGCGGCGTCGCTCGCACCAATAGAATGAGCTGCATCCACCCTAATGGCGATATTCTCGATATCCCCGTCAATGCGACCGTGTTTAACTTTGGGCGCAATGGTATTCGCGGTACCACCATCATGAAAAACGGTAAAATCGTTCAAATGGCCGGCATTGCGGGGATCTTGCAAGGTGTCGGTGATGCGGGTAAAGCCCTGGCACAAACCACGACACCGACGGCGCTCGGACCAAGTCAAAGCATCAACAGCGATAAAATTGGGTTGAATCTGCTTGGCGGCGCCACGGAAAGCGTTGGCAGCAAATTGGCGGACTACTACATCAAACTGGCCGAGCTCTATCATCCGATAGTGGAAGTCAATCCTGGTGCCATCGTCAATATTGTCTTTTTGGAAGGCTTTCCATTAGATCCCCTATTGGCCGATGAATACGAAACACGCATGAATGAGCAGCGTGAGCAAGTCTCCCACAGCAACCAGCTCTTGGATGTCATCACCAACGCTCCCTCTCTTCCACAAACCACTCAAACTGCCCCCATCAATCCATTAGCGCAAAAAATAACCCAACAAGGGTTAAGCGACGTGGGCTTTGGGCGTGAGGAATAACCATGAATAGGCATTCTTTGTTCTCACTATCGATCCTCTTAGGTCTGACCGGTTGCAGCGCGGGCTTTGAGAGTGAATACAGTTGCGATAAGGTCGGCGGCGTTTCAGGTTGCGTCACCATGAACGAGGTTCGAAACAACCTATACGGTTATACCGGAGACAGTGGCAACGCCACCGTCTCTCCTCAATCTCGTCTCGCCCCACCTTCTGTCTTTACCTTACTGCCAAGGCGTAGCCGAGATGGGGAGCCTGAGCGAAGCCAAGAAAACGTTAAAAAACTCACCGTCTTCCCTTTCATAGACAAAGACAATCACTACATCGATACGATGGATGTCTACTTTGTCTTAGACGATAGCCGTTGGTCTGGGCGCCTTGCGCGCGCGATTTGGAAAGATTGATTAGGAAAAAAAGAAACGAAGATTAAACATCATTTTTATCATGGGCGCGCGACATTCAGTCTCAGCCTTCTCTCAATTAGGGGGTAATCCATCAAGCGTTCCAAGATTGTGTCACGCCCCCTAACATTAAAATAGAAAAAGGGATCCCCCATGTTTTCCTCCTCACGCAGTGGCTTATCCGCCTTATTTCAAGAGGCCAAGCAAGCCCAAAACCACCTTCACCATGAACTGCCGTATCGAGACTACGATCCCATTGAGCAGGTGTTCGACAATACTCACTCTCGCGGTTTTGGTTTTAAAATCAGTATCCTTGGGGGCGCTAACGACGATTTAATTCAGTCGTTAAGCCACCTTATGGGGGATTTACCCGCAGGGGATAAATGGGATTATCAAGTGCAGCTTTTTGGTCACAACCGAGTGGCGCACTATCTCGAAGGGAACCAAGCCCTTCTCAGTCAGCGGGGCGGTATCTGTCAGAAAATGGCCAACGATGACGCCATTTACGCCCAGTACGCGGCGCAACACGGGTTTCTACATAGGCAAAAAAACAATCGCTTTGATTTGCGCGACTACGACGCATTCTTTTTTGTCTCCACCACGGAAAAAGACCCACAAGAGCTGCTTGATGCGAGAATGACGCTAGAAACGGGGCTGGCGCAGCTTGGTTTTGATTTACTGCCCGTCACGCCTGAGGGACTGTTGACCAGCGTCGGTGATACCTTAAACTTTGATAAACGCCAAGACAGACCCAATGAAAAAAGCTACAACCCATTAGAACCTTTGAACCTGCAAGCGTTATCTCCCGATACCGAAGCGTTAACCCATCGTGGTCATATCGCCACCCGTCATACCAATGACCAAGGAGAAGAGGTACGCACACGCCTTGTTCATTTAGGGCTTTCTCGATTGCCTGGTGATTATCGCTTGTACGCCTTACCAGAAGCCTTTTCTTCAATCCGTAATGTGTCGCGTAACATCACTTGCCCTCATCGCGTTACCTTGAGTTTTCGCAATGAGCCAACCGGTAAGCAAAATGCGGATAACGATAACAAGATAAAAGACTTAACCAAGACGGTGAACAGCCAAATGGCGATACTCGCGCCCATGGCTGAAGATGAACTCAAAGAGCGCAAAGCCTTGCAAAAAGGGTTGTTGTCTAAAGAGTTCACCATTGCATCTATGGTGCTCACGGTCTCGCTGATGACCGATAAAACCCACCAGAAAAAAGACACCCAAGCGGCGAAGGAGTCATTTAGCCATGCTGGCCTTGACATCATTCCACTGAAAATGAATCAGCCACAAGCGCTGCTCTCCACGTTGCCTTTTATGATGAGTGAAGGATTATGGGGCGATTGTAAAAAAGCGGGGCGCGTTCGTACCTTAAAGAGCTCTAACCTGGTGAATTTCTTTCCGCTCATCATGGACTTTAGCCAGCTCAAAGGTGGCGTATTGCTGCCCACTATGCGCCAACAAATTTCGTTCTTTAACCCTTTCACCTGCGGCAGTGATAACCAAAATATCGCCCTGACGGGAGGCTCAGGCGCCGGGAAAAGCTTCCTAGTCCAAGAAATCGCTGAAACGGTTTACGCCATGGGCGGTAAAGTGTGGATCCTCGATAAAGGAGCCAGCTATAAAAAGCTGACCCTGAGCCTTGGGGGGACCTACATGACCCACGCCAACATCTTCTTAAACCCGTTCACGCATTTAGGCGCCATGCAAAGTGCTGAGTTTGAGTTTGTGGATGATGACGGCAGACCTGTCGATCCCATGATGGAAGCGCTCGATAATATCACGGCGTTGTTTGCCACCATCGCGTCACCCTACGTACCCCTGACGGCGTTTCAACAAAGCGTCTTAGGCGATGCGATAGTGACGGCATGGGAGCGTAAAGGTCATCAAGTCTTGGTGGATGATGTCAGAGATGCCTTGATTGAGATTGCTGGAGAAGAAAGTGACCGACGCATTAAAGACATAGCGGTGCAACTGAAAAAGTTCTGCACAGATGGCATGTACAAAGACGTGTTCAACAAGCCATCCATGCTCGACCCCAATGTGGAAATCACCACGCTTGAACTCGATGGGTTCCCGCCTGCTGTGCTCAGACCCGTGATTTTTGCTCTCATGGTGTCGATTAACCAGCAGATGTACCTGGCTGGATCTCGCTCTACCCCAAAGCTGTGCATCATTGAAGAGGCCTGGAGCCTCCTCTCTGGGGCAAACGAGCAAGCGAGGGAGTTCATCAACACCGGTTATCGCACCGCCCGTAAGTTCGGCGGCGCTTTTTGTACGGTGACTCAAGGGATTGAAGACTTCTTTAGCAACGAGGAAGCCAAAGCCTGCTACAACAACTCAGACATTCACATCATTCTTCGTCAAGGGGAAGGGTTTGATAAGTATCTGCTCCAAAACCCGGATGCCTTCTCACCGTTTGAGCAGCGCATCATTAAAAGCTTCGCCCCGTCTGTTGAAGCAGGATACAGCAGCGCGCGCATCAAAGCGGGTGGCCATGTCACCTATCACCGCTTTTTCGCCTCTCCGCTGAAACGCGCCATGTTCTCAACCGAGCCTAAGGAGTTTGAGTATTGTGAAAATCTTTATAAACAAGGCCAATCACTGGAGCGCGCCATTGAGCAAACCTCCAGGCACTTTTATGGCAAAGACATTGACGCCTTTAATCAAGCCATTGGGGCAAGCACTTAGTTTGCTGCCTTTTATCCTCGCAGCAGGCATGGCCACTTTTAACGCTCACGGGAAAGCGCTGGGGCAAGTCGCCCCGGTCTTCCCTATCGGTGAAATCGACATGCTGGAATGGATACACCAAAGACTGAAAGGGTTTGAGGCCAGTGGTCAATTGGCGGACATGCAAAACGAGTTCACTGAGCGCGCCCTGCAAAGCATTGAAAACCCGCCGCCGGTTGCAGGCTTAACCACCACAACCGATCCCCGCACCTTTTACGTAGATCCAAGCATCACTCTCCCTAAAGACATCATCGCCCCCACCACGGGGGCCGTGATTGCCAAAGCGGGCACCAGAGTGAACCCCTTTGATAGCCGCACTTGGCCAAAGGTAGACGGTCAAGACGTTCTGCCTCTATTTGAGCTCAGTAAGGTACTGGTCTTTTTTGATGCCAGAGACGCGCAGCAACGAAGGTTCGCCAGCGAGTATCAAAACGCCAAGCCAATCAAGTGGGTGCTGACGGGAGGCAGCCCGAATAAAATGGCGACCTTACTTGATGCAAGAATGTATTTTGCGCAGCAAGGCCACTTAACCCAATCGCTTAACATCACTCACGTCCCGGCCATTGCCTATCAAGATGGCACGCGCTGGCGCATCGATGAAGTGAACGTATCGGGTTTGCAGCCCTTGGAAGTAGAGCAATGATAATAAAATGGCCTTAGAAGTGCGCGCCTCCCCTTGATCATGCTTCCAATATCACTTCTTTTTCTATTAACCAAGCTCGCTTTTGGCTGCGATAATGTGGCGAAGCCTGTTGTCGAGACAAAAGGAGTCCCACGCTCTGCGTGGAAAAAGGACCTCACCATGACTCAACGACACTTGCGTTTACTGTTGTGCTGCCTATTGGTTTTTATTGCCCCATCAACCCTAGCAGCCAGTGCGGCGTGTAAAAGCCGTTTTATTAACCCCATTACCGATATTTGTTGGGATTGTTTGTTCCCGATGACCATAGGCTCATCCACGGTCATGCCGTCCAAATATCCAGACACCAATAACCCCACAATGCCTATCTCTTATTGCCCGAAACCGCCGCCTATCTTTGTGCAAATCGGCATCAACATTGGCTATTGGGAGCCTTATGCCTTAACCGATATCACGCGCGTCCCTTATTGTATGGTGAACATGGGCGTGCAAATGTCAGGCGCCAACACTCAGCGTATCGGTGGTCGCGTGACCGCTCGTGACAGTGACAGCAGTGACGGAGGTTTTTATCACGCCCATTGGTATAAGTACCCCATCATTTATTGGCTGCAACTGATGCAATCCACCGCCTGCATGGCCACAGATGTGTTTGATGTTGCCTACATGACGGAGATTGACCCACTTTGGGACGACGATGAGTTATCCCTCGTTCTCAACCCCGAAGCGTTACTGTTTGGTAACCTGGTAGCACAGCTTGCTTGCGTGCCCGAAGCTCTGTTGACCTCCACTAACGCAGCCTTACCTATTGATGCGTTATTTTGGTGTTTAGGCTCACAGGGCAGTGCCTATCCGCTTACTGGCACCACCAACTATCGAGACACGCCCATCCAGGCGGCGACACTCTTGATGCAAAAGCTTAACTATAAACTGCATCGACAAGGGATCATCTGGGAGACGCGCGGCGAAGATGGTGCGATTTGTTATCAATATCCCGATCCTATTTTGCCAAAATCTCGTTATCGGTATCAAATGTCGGGGCCTATTCCCGATGCCGCCTGGTGTCACCCGTATACCACCACGACCACGCTCTGGGAAGCCGGCCATGACAATCCGGTCACAGGGGATAACTTTGGTTTTGTACAATGGCGAAAGCGCAACTGTGTCTTTTTATAAGGTGACGCGATGATGCCCATTCCTATCCACAAAAATGAGACTGACCTATTCATTACCAGTCACCCTGACTCCCTTACCGATTTTTTAAAAACAGACCTCGCCAACAACAAGCACATTTACTGCTGTTTCCCGCTCTCGCAGTTTTGCTTCTCGTTTTGTCGCGCTCTCAATGCTCGTCAGGGGCAGTCAATCAGCTGCCAAAACGCTCACACCCTCTACCCACCCTTTCAGCGGCCATAATGAAGAGGTTACTATGACCATTCCATCTTTTGAGAGCACCTTTAGGCACTCTCTTGTTTTTCTGTGTTTTTTTATTGCGTTACCCACCCAGTCTTACACGGAGCAAGAGCTCAAAGCTTTTGCCAAGCTTGAGCAAAAAATGACTCAACAACCGGAGGCGGCGAAGGCGGGGGCCACTGACGACATACAAAATAAAGCCCAGGCTTATCGAGAAGAAGCGCTGACTCTCAGCCGCAATGTTCAAGATTTGATAAAAGAAGAGACTCTTTCCCCCTTACTGGGAAGACCAAAGCCCACGCGCCACCCTGATCAAGCTCCCAAAGGGGTAATGGTGTTTGTGTCACTCACCATGCCCAAGACCGCGCTAAAACAGCTTCTGATGCAAAGTGAACACTTAGGCGTGCCACTGGTGATACGCGGTGTCTTACCCGAAGGTTTTCCGGCCACGGTCAAGCGGATCGAGGCCTTGATACGCTCACCCAATAAGGCGCCCATTCAAAGCGGCTTTTCCATCAGCCCCGATTGGTTTAAGCAATTTGATATTCACCACGTACCGGCCTTTGTTTCGGTCAAACAAAACCGCTGCTTGCCTAAGCAGCCTTGCAAAGCCAGTGACTACGACATCCTTTACGGCAACATTTCACTTTACCAAGCTCTGGATTACCTCGCTGCCGGGGATGCGCAGCAAAACATTCACCCGCTGCTGCGCACGCTCTATTCCCAATAACCCTCTCTCGCCCCAATTTTTGATGAGGTGCTCTATATGCGCATTGACCTTTGGACTGCGCTCACGCTCAGTCTTTTATCCAATATCTCGCTTGCCAGCGAACAACACACCTTTACTGAGAGCGCTCATTGGGCGAAACAAACGGCAAGCCAAGCTCTCACGCCTCATGCCCTCCCGCTCAATGTCGATGACTATTGCAAAGACGCCACGTGTCGAAAAGAGATCCGCAGTCCAAAAGAATCCACACTGTCAGACAGTGAGATCAATGCACAAAAAGGGACAGAGTTTGTGACCAATGAACTGGCTCAAGACATCAACGCGAACTTCAATAAAGGTCGACCCGATGTTAAAGACGACCCGGCGATGCGCTTTGCCTTACTTGGCCAAGAGAATGCTTTTGAAATCACTCATGGCATCTCAAATGCCTATGTGGATTGTGATAGCGGCTCCCAGTGCCTTATCGAACACATTCCTAAACAGTGTCATCGTCCAACGAATAACAATGTGCCTTGTACAAAAGTCCCCGTTGCCTCCGTGAGCACCGGTGAGGTGAGCTACCGCTGTCCATCCGGTTGGACACAACAAGGGAGGGATTGCCAACGCCCCCTCCCACAATGCCGATACAATAATGACAATTACGTGAGGCAATCAGGGACTAGAAGAGGTTTTTCGGGAGCAGAAACCACGTATTTTTGGGATGGAAAGATAGTCTCTCCCAACCAAGGCTACACGCTTGGCGAGTTAATACATACCATCAACTTAAACTGGCAATGGAGCGCATACTGGCATAAACGCTACGAGATTTGTCGACCCACCACACAAACGAAAAAAGCCACGCTAAGCTGCTCAAACGGGTTCACCTTATCCGGCGGGAACTGCATCAAGAACACCATGACCTGGCGAACACAATGCAGCCTGATGAACTCGTGCAATGTCACTCATCAGCAATGCATTGAAGGTCGAGCCACCCGCACCATTAATGGTATTCCGACCACGCTCGATTGCTGGAAATATCGGGTCAACCATCAGTGTGACCGACCGGATACCTGCGCAGCTCTTCCGAAAGACTGTACGACTCAAACTCGACATTGCCGCCTTAAGCAAAATGGGGTGTGCATTGAGCAAGAGGTCACAAAGAGCTGTGCTGAGAAGACATGCCGAGCCACTGACCTGCAATGTGGTGAGCACTCCTTCTGTCTTGACGGAGAGTGCTACGTGGAGGCGCCCAAACTGAACAGCCATTTTGATAAGTCCGTTGCGGCCTTAGCAGGGCTTGCCGAAGCCGTGAAAGACATCGGAGACCCACCCAAAATATTCACGGGTAAACCGATGAAGTGCAATAAGAAACTCGCGGGCTTTAACGATTGTTGCAAAGACTCAGGATGGGGGCAAGGATTGGGAGCAAAATGCAGCGAAGCGGAAGAAGCGCTGGGGAAAGCCAAGGAGAAAGGCTTAACCCTGTACGTGGGGCAATACTGCGCCAAGAAAGTGCTGGGTGTCTGCACACGTAAAAAGCGCAGTTACTGCGTTTACGACAACAAGCTGGCCAAAATCATTCAAGAGCAAGGCTCTATTCAGCAACTGGGTAAAAGGTTGGGCAGTGCAAAAAATCCCACCTGCGCCGCCATTACGCCCGAAGAACTGGGTCAAATCAACTTTGAACACATTGATTTTAAAGAATTCTACCCGGAAATGCATGCCAACACCAAGCTCCCCAACTTTGATGAAATCAAGCAACGACTTCAAAGTGCCACGGGCGGATAACAGGCGGCTCTATACCAATGGCACACCATGACATACACACCTCAATGATCAAGAAGGACATCGTTATGCTTATCAAACCCCTTCAAAATTTTTTACTCAACACCTTGACGCTCTTACGCCTCATTCCAAGTGATGTGATACACACCAAACAGCTAGACCACTATCCCGACATCACGAAAAGGCTGGATGAATATCGAGAGCTGATAGAAAACATTGAGAAACAGACTCACTACTTTAGTAGTGAGTAAGGTATGTGGTCGAAACACCACGCTTTGCTGCACGATAAATACCTTCAGTACTTACTCACGCTGCGCAATCCATCACCACAGCAGATGCGCCACTTACGCGAAAGACCCAAGTGTGTAACCTCTTAATCGCTTTGCCGCACTTAACCAAGGCCTATGATGATGAAAAAAACATTGCTTTACGTCATTACCCTAATGCTGCTTGCTCACCTCCATCCCGCTCTTGCTCAGGAACCTCCTCCAGGGTGGCGATGGTACAACGAACCAAAAGCAAGGCCCGACAAACCCAAACCTAAGCCGCTACCAAGCAACACGCAAACCACCGTCTCAAGTGCTAAAACGTTATCGGCGACCGAACAAATGGCTTGGTTTCACTCTGTGCATATCGAAGCGCAAAACGATGCCGTCCTTCATCCCAAAGATAAAGACAAGCTCGCGAAGTTTTTAGCGTTGAATCATTTTATCACGGACCAAACCGACCAATTAGGCATGACCTTCAAAGCCCTGCTGCTCGAAAGACCTGAGTTTTCTTACACCAAAGACCATCCGACCGAGCAAGCGGCAAGACAGGTGTATTTAGCACTAGAGGATAAGAAGAAAACCGAAGCGGTTGAAAAGATGAAGCAAGACGGATGGGGCTTTTTCTTTATCTATGAAGGAAAAGATGCGCTCAGCCAGCAACTCGCCCCATCCATTCAAGCGTTTGCTGACCAATACCATTTTGAATTATTGGGCATCAGTAATGATGACACCTTCATCACTAACCTCAAAGCAAACCGCCACAACCAAGGCAAAGTCTCGGTGCCTTTCACCCCCGCCTTGATTTTGGTGCATCCCGGCACTGGAGAGATGAAGCCATTGGCGTACGGCTGGATAAGCCAAAATGATTTAATTGGACGCTTTTACAACGTCGCCACCGACTTTGAGCAATCGGATTTTTAAAGCGAATCAATCCGTATAAAACTACCAAACGCCATAAACAGAGCCAGTATGGCAAGTCTGCAACGTTTGATACAACACACCCAACTTCGTCCAGACCGTTCTCTTAAATGATGTTCACTATTCTTTTACCCTAAAACGTCAGGAGGCGCTATGCCATTTCTTCGTACCCTTATGCTGGCTTTTTTGCTTCATGCCGCCAGCGCCCACGCGGCCATGCAAAACCAATATGCCCTGGTGTTCTTTTTTGAAAGCACCTGCCCGTACTGCCATAAGACCGCGCCTAAAATCACTCGCCTTGGCGAGCGATTTCAATTACCGGTTTACGCCTTCTCGGTCGATGGACCGGGTATTTCAGGGTTTGAGGTCCCTATTCCTGTCACACCAGAGATAGGCAAAACCTTTTTCCCAGATCAGAGGAAAACAGTCATGCCTGCGACCTTCTTAATGAACGTGAACAGCCGTAAGTTCTCACGTTTGAGCATTGGAGACGTACCAGAAAGCACGCTGGCTCAAAGCATCCAACAAGCCTTAAGCGATCCGCGAGTGCAGGAGGCGCTGCAATGAAACGTTTACTTTTCCACCACTTATCCACCATTTCGGTGCATAAGCGAGTTATCCCTCTATTTCTCATCAGCTTAACAAGCGCTAGCCACGCTGATACCAATCACTCACTGGCGCGTTTTTTTGATAACTCAGGGTATAACGCCAACGTCTCAAACCCGACGGCTTACCAAGGGCAATCGGCCAACTATTACACCGGGGGCAGTTTGTTTGTGCGTAATCAAATCGTCGAGGCACAGTTGGTCAGCGTCACGGTTCCCTCCATCAGTACGGGGTGCTCTGGCATTGATATGTTTATGGGGGGATTTTCCCACATCAGCTCAGACCAACTGGTGAAACTGGGCAAAGCTGTAATTCATAATGCCCCTCCTTTCATTGTCAATTTGGCCCTGCAAACCTGGGCGCCGCAGCTCAAGCAAAACCTGGACAATCTCCAAGCCAGGCTCGACAAATATCTCAATCAATCGGTGAACTCTTGTGAAGCCGCGCAAGCGTCCATCGGTGGACTGGCCGCCTTTGCCGCTCCTGCCACCAAAAAGCACGTCTGCGCGACGCTCGGTACACAAAACAACGCCTTCTCGGATTGGGTACAAGGTCAACATGAATGTGGCGCAGGGGGCAAAGCTGCGGATCAGCTAAAGGACGCCAAAAAGGACCCAGCCCTGAAAGACATGACCCAAACCCATCACAACGTGGTCTGGTCCGCGATCATGAATAACGCTTTTTTGTCCTCTGACAAAAATTTAGCGCAATTTATGATGAGCTTGTCAGGCACTTACGTGTACGACAAAAACGGCAACCCGCGTTACTACCCGAGCCTTTTGACCGACAACAACAATCTGGTCAATGTCTTGCTCGAAGGGGGCAAGTCTGACGTTTATCAGTGTCGCAAAACAGCCCCTGATGCGTGCATTACCATTACCAAGCGCAATAACCTCTCCATCACTCAAGCCAACGGGATTCAAAACCAGATACGCAAACAACTGGACTCGATACTGCAAAAGATAGCCACCGACCAAAGACTCACGCGTCAACAAGAGGGCTTTCTGGAGCTGATTCAAACGCCGGTACTCAAGTTCTTTATTGACGACTTATCCGCCAAGCCCCCCCCCGATACCAGCAACTACTCGCGAATGATAGCGGTGGAGCTGCTTAATCAGTACCTCGTGAGCATGTTAAATGTTGCCAGCCAATCCTTAGCCAACACCAACAACAGCCAGGATGACATCGCCCTCATCACTCGTGATATCGATAACGCCAAACGCTTTACCGCGGGGCTGGCCGATAAAGCCATTGAAGCGCTCAACAAACGCAATCAACTGATTGACTCGCAGAGAAAAACCGCGCTGCAAAGCACAAATGAAATCAGCACGACCACCAAACCTGCGCAAGCTTATGGGAACTGACCTATGATACTCGAATATTACACTTACACTTCCGGCGAAGTGGTCAACAAAGCCTTTAATGCGCTGGCCACTTTTTTTAGAACCAATACCTTTGGGGATTACTTACAGATGTGCATGATGCTGGGGCTTGTTACCAGTTTGTTTATCTTCATGCTGTCACGGAACCCCAAAGACCTCATCAAATGGATGGTGGTGTTCTTTGCTGTGCCCCTGTTTCTAATCAATATGAAAGCCGACATGCTTATCATCGATAAGACCCAACCGGGTAAGGCTTACAAGGTGGATAATGTCCCTTACCTCGTGGCCGTGCCTACTTACTTTTTCTCTTCTATCATGGTGGGGATGGCCGAAGGCGTGGAAGGCATTTTCACCACCTCCGACGATGAGCGTTATGGTCGGACTGGGATGTTGTTTGGCTCTGAGCTGTACCAGCTGTCAAGACAATCCAGGATCAATGAGCTGGCGCTACAAAAGCTCTGGCGAGACTACTTTCATAACTGCATGATTGGGGATGTGAGAATCAACGGGAAATACACCTGGGATGAACTCTTTGCCGCGCCTGATATTTTTGCCTTTCTAGACGGCGTTAGGCAAAGCCCACTGCGCGCCCTTTTTCTTGATGAAGGGGGCGGTCAAAGCACCTACAAGCGGTGCGAAGAAGCCTACCCAATCATCAAGCAGCGCTTTAATGATGCCGCAGATAAAAACATGAGTTTGTTAGCGCATCAATTGCTCGGCAAAGACGCGGACCGTTATAAACCCCAAGTGGTGCAATCGTTGCAGCGCAGCTACAACAAATTTTTTGCCATCAGTACCAGCGCGTCCAACACCATCAAACAAAATATGCTGATGAACGAGCTGCGCTATAACCTTGATAGCCTAGACCCAACGCAAGCCGCGCTCAATTACGCCTATACCACCAACAAACTGCAAACCACCTCGATGTGGGCGTCATTGGGCTTAATGGCGAGAGAATACTTGCCGATGCTCCATACGATGATGTTTATGTTGTTCGCGTGTTTGGGCTTCTTTGTTGCCGGGGCGGCAGTCATTCCTGGCTTAACCATGATGGTGCTCAAAAACTATTTTGGCACGTTTGCCTTTTTGGCCACTTGGCCAGCCTTGTTTGCCATCATCAACGGCTTTCAGCTTTGGGGATTAGAATCGCTGTCTACGGATGTCTCGGGTAAGTTCGGAGGGCTGGTGCTCTCCAACGCGAATACCGCGGATGAGTTGCACAGCCGCTTCGCCTGGATGACGGGGATTTTAATGATAGCCGTCCCTATGATAGCCAAAGGGATTTTAAAAGGCGGTCAAGAAGTCCTGTCGAGTATGAACTACCAGCTCTCAAGCATGATTAACTCGACCAATGCCAGAGCCAGTGCCGCGGCGTCCTCGGGTAATCTGGACTTTGGCAGTATGCAGATTGATAACCACAGCATGAACAACACGCATGCCAATAAGTTTGATACCAACACCCTCGCCAACCAAGGTCATACTTACACCCAAAACCCAGACGGCTCGGTGACCACACAACATGGCGATGGACGCACCACCTACGACAGCTCACACACCACCAGTCGCGGCAACATCAGCGCCAACACACAAAGTATGCTGCAAGAGAGTGTGGCAAATGCCCGCAGCCAAACGCAGCAAAACCTTGAACAAACCAGTACCCAACTGAGTCAAACCCTCCAAGGGGGTGCCGCGCTGAGCGACCGCTGGCATGATAGTGTGAGTAAAAACCTGGCTTACGGTGAAGGCAATACCAGTGGTTTTAATACTCAAGTCAACCAAGGTATGAATGACATGCAAACGGCGGTTGACAGCGTGATTCAACAAACGGGTTGGACGATAGACCAATCAAAAGCTTACCTGCAAAGTGTCTATGGCGGCTTCGAGGGTGGCCTAGGAACAGGCAAAGGGGCATCGCCATTCAATTTCGGCGCCAGTGGCGGCGTGAAATGGTCTGATGATGAACGTACGGCTTACAGCAATATGAATGCCGAGCAAAAGCAACAGCTTGAGCAAGCCACGAAACAATACACCGAAGGGGCCAATGCCGTGACCAGTGCCGGCAGGCAGGTGGATAATAAAGACACCCGAACTTCGGTTGAGCAGTTTGCGCATGACTTTGCGATTAACGCCAGCAACACCAAATCTCTTGGTGTAAGTGCCATGCAAAGCCAATCGGATTTAGATGCCCTATCGAATACTCAAACGCGCCTAGACTCTGGCAGTGCCAGCTTTACGGCCAACGCTATTCAAGGCTTCCAGAATTACTTGGAACAATACGCAAGGCCAGAAGACGTCCAACGCCTGATGACCGCCCATCAACCGGAAGATATTGCCGAGGCGAAAGAACGCTGGCAAAAGTTCACTCGCACTGAAGCGTTTGCCACCATGGCAGGGCTCGATGGTGACGCGGCAAAAATTGTGGGCAAAATGAACCAAGCGCACCAAGCCAGCACACCAACCCAACAACCAGAACTGACACCCGAGCAAAACAACACGATGGAGAAAGGATGGGCTAGTACCGTCGATACCGTGGCTGCTGCCCGCACGGCTATGCTGCACAACAATGAAACGGGCGGACTCTTTAATCAAGAGCGCTTTGATGGGGTTACCGATGATGTCAAACTTCAGCAAGAGGAAGCGCAGAAGCCCATCATCAAACCTGAGCCGATGATTGAAATGACAATCAAGTCGCAGGTAGAAAAGGAGGTCACTAGACCCGAAAGGACGGAATACGTCACCTCCGACCAAGCCTATCCAGCAGCGCCAAGATACACACAAAACCCGAAAACATAATATTGATCTCGGTGCATAAAATAGAACTTTATGCACCGCCTAATCACTGGTATTATGAACAGGTATCTAAAGGGAGAGCGACCATGAAAACAGTCTTACCATTACTGCTACTTACCTGCGCGAGCGTGCAAGCTCAACCCCACTCTCCTGAGCTCACTCAACTGCTGAGCGAGATACATGAGCAGTACAATAGCCCCACGCTGATGAAGATAGATAAGAAAGATATGGCGGACATCACCAAACTGCCCTACTTTTTGCAGCACATTGACGAGACGGATACCGTCGAAGCCATACGCTTAAACGCCTACCTACAAGGTTTGCAATCCGCGTATTTTGGCAGTGCTACTCATCAAAAACGCCTAGGGGGTGGCAGCTGGTTCTGTATGCGTGACACCATGGCGCTTGACCCAAGGCGCCACCCTGAGTTCCTTGAAGATATGATCTGGATGGTGCTTGAGAAAACCGCTAAATACGATCCTCAAAAGTTTAGAAGAGATAATTACGCAGGTGCATTCATGGTTTCGACAGAATATATTTTCGAATACGGCTTACAAACCGAATACCCTTGCTACAGCCCTATCCCTAAGTCATTGCGACTGAACGGTTGGAAATATTAATCTCAGCACAGGATATCCATCGAGATTGAATGTAATTTCAGGAACAAAGCCAGTACGAGAGAATAGAAACGGGTTAAATGTCTTTATTCTAGATTAGGTATTCGTTGGCCGCTGCTTGGGCGCGAAAACGTTCCTTTAACCCTATAAAGTATTACGTTCCTGTTTCCATGAGTAGCAAGCAATAAAGTATCCTCTTAAAATGGCAGCGAGCGCATCAGTACGCTACTACTCTAATGAATCATTAGAGTAGTAGCTCTAGCTCATTTCTGCCCCTTTATCATTTTCGCACGCTTCATCTTCACTGTTTTGTTGCTATCTTTTTAGCCCAACCTGTCCTTGCGAGTATGAATATTTATTCAACCATACACAAAGAGCAATCGGGATTGCATTTACGCTCGATTTAATTAAGTTCATAATGGATTTTTTCTGTACACCAAGGAGGCTGTATGACAGAGCAAGAGCTTTACGAGTATGCGGTTACTTTACTATCAAAACGTGATTACTCATCTGGAGATTTGAAATACCAGCTATCGCGCTTATCCGATGATCATCAGGTTGATGCGGTTATGGAAAGGTTGCTTTCTCACCACTATGTAGATGACACACGACTTATCGAGCGAGAGATTCAAAAGCAGCTCACAAAGCTCCATGGCGAAACGCGAATTAAGCACGAATTAAGAAAAAAAGGGCTTGATGCGTTGTTAGTCGCACAATCCCTTGAAGATCTCGATGTTGATTGGTTTGAGCTTTGTCTAACAGCTAAAGTAAAAAAGTTTGGCTCGAATAAGCCGAAAGATGAAAAAGAAAAAGCTCAGGTGATCCGTTACTTGCAGTATAGGGGCCATCATATGGGAGCAATCTTAGAATCGCTAAGTTAGTCCAATACAAACAGCTTTTTATGACCTTCAATGAATACTTCGAAAAAATACAACGACAAATAAGTAGAGCAAGCTCACTAGAAGACCTTTTAGTTTGGCGTAAAAGAATCAATATTGGTATCGCAGGCTTACCTTACAAAGCAATCAAAGGGTGCTTAGTCGCTCGTTGCTATACATCGAACAAAGAAGAATCTAAGAGGAACAATCAATATGACAATCTTGATCACACGTGATGAGGTGATTCAATGTGTTAAACAAGAGCTTGAATTGACAGGGGTTGTAGATCAAAAGCACGCAGCGCCCGATCTCAGCCAATTACTACCAGAGCTGAAGTACATCATTGTAGAAGCGCTCTTACTACATACTCGTGGCAATCAAGCGCTGGCCGCACGAATGCTTGGGATTAATCGTGGTACATTACGGAAAATTTATAAACAAGGCTTTAAGGATTGAAGCTAGCTATCCATTAGCAAGAAGCGGCTTTTGTAACGCCTATTAATTGCTGCATAAGAATGGAACAAAAGCCGCCAAAGAATAAAAACGTTTTCTATTCTTCCTTCAAGATGCCTCATCGAAAGTCTTGGACGGATATTAAAAGAGCAATCAAGAAGGAAAGCGAGACTAAAGTAGTCACAACCAACCGTCAAGCATCTTCCATTAACCACTGTCATTTCTTCTTTACACCATCCACTAACCTTACTAAGGCCACTTCTAAAGTTAGACTGGAGGTCAATTATGTGGACAAAGAAAGGTCACCTCACTGGGCAGAAAAAGCCCTTCAAGCTCGAAGATATCTGGCGGATTCGCACTAGACTAGAAATCGAAGGCAACATCATGGAATTGGCTCTGCTCAATCTCGCTATCGACTGCAAATTGCGTTCATGTGATTTGCTCAGAATGAAAGTGAGGGATATCTCTTCTGGTGGTGTAATTCAAGAACGAGTACTTTACAGTCAGAGTAAAACTGGCAGAGAAGTACAATTTGAGATTACTTCTCGTACTGCACAATCATTAGCTCAATGGCTAATGCACCGCCAGCTGACGGCATCAGACTATATATTCCCTAGCCCTAGGAGGCAGGGGAAATCGATGAGTTATAGCAACTATGCCACTATCATTCGACGCTGGGTAACCGAACTCGGCTACGATCCCTACCTCTATGGTACACACTCGATGCGCCGTACCAAGGCGACCTTAATTTATGCGAGAACTAAAAACATTCGCGCTGTGCAATTATTGCTTGGCCATGTGAAGTTAGATAATACAATTCGCTATTTAGGTGTAGAAATAGAGGATGCTCTAAACATATCTGAGGGGATAGAATCATAGTGAGGTTAGGATGTAACTCAAAGATAGGTCATGTTTTACTTGGTTAATATAATCATTATAAATCATAATCTTAATATCTTTATTTATCATTCAATGCCGTATGTCTTCTTTTGAATGTGCCGTATTTCTTTCTGTCATCATAAGGTTGCGTTATACTACCGACACGTATGAAAGCTAGGAGGTTCAAATGACAGCAGTTGAACGCGTTTATCAAAAGATAAAGCGCTCGAGACGTTATGTTTTTGAGCGCAAAGACTTTGATGGTTTTGCTAGCTACGACCAAATCGGTCGAGCGTTAAGGCAGCTAGTTAAGCAAGGTGAGTTAATCAAACTTGGCTATGGTCTATACACAAAAGCAAGAATGAATAGTCTAACCGGCAAACCTATGCCCACAAACCCTGGTGGAAGCGATGCCTTGATGCGTGAAATTTTAAAGATGAAAGGTGTCGACTTTGAGATGGACAAACTGTCTTTACAAAGCCTATCTGGTAAAAGCACCCAAATCCCATCCTCCATTCAATACTCATGGAACCCTAAACAGTTTAATCGCAAGTTAGCTGTCGGTAACCGAGTATTAAACTCACCGAGTTAATATGGAAAAACTAAAACAACAATTCCTTGAGGTTTCCGATGCGCTTGAGCTCGGAAACCCAGCCATTATTGAAAAAGATTACTGGGTCGTCGCCTTACTTGCCGAATTAGCGAAGGTGTCGCCTGTGCATCATCAAATGGTTTTTTCTGGGGGGACTGCGCTAGCCAAGTCAAACGTTAAAATCCTGAGAATGTCAGAAGATGTGGATATAAAGCTGATTCCCCATCAAGAATTTGGTGAGCTGAGTCGCGGCCAAAAGAAAGCCGCCCGTAAGACATGCATTCACGAGATTGAAATGGCGATCACTCAAACAGAGCGATTTACCGTTGAGTCGCGTCTCGTTCGTGATGAATATCGCTATGTTGAGTTTGAACTCAGATACCCGCAGCAGTTTAGCCAAGCGCCATGTCTTCGCCCCATCATTAAACTTGAGTTAATAGAGACGATCCCCCTACTGGATGTAGAACCACGGCCGATCGAATCATTGGTAGCGGGACTGTATCGACAGCCACAAGAAGTAAAAGCGTTTGATTGCGTTTCTATTCAAGCGACCTTGGTGGAGAAAGTGATTTCAATGTTGCGCCGTACCATGTCAGTAAAGCGCGATGCGCAACGTAAGGACGATGCCACGCTTGTACGCCATATCTATGATGTTTACTGCATTTTAAAGACCGAAGCACAATTAGAAAACTTCGACCTCACAGAAATGACAGCGTTGTTTAACACGGTATTAAAGGAAGATATCGATCGCTTTGGTAATCAACACGCTGAGTTTGTTGCTAACCCTAAACAAGAGCTACAGCTCGGGCTAAAAGAACTTGAAGATAACCCAGTTTTTCGCCAGCGCTTTCAGGACTTTGTTACCCCTATGGTGTTTAACACCGAGCCTCATGATTTTGATACCTGCTTTGCCTCGTTTAAACGCATTGCGCAGTCGTTAATTAAAACAATCTAACCGATTTGAGAACCACTCATGCCACACACTAAAATCAATCAAGATCCGCTATACCAAGAACAAGTCAATAAAGCCGTATGGGCGGCCTGTGATACCTTCCGAGGCACGGTAGACCCTTCTATCTACAAAGACTTCATATTAACCATGCTGTTCTTGAAATACATCTCAGATGTTCACCAAGACAAATACGATGAACTGAAAGCTGAGTACGGTGATGAACCAGAGCTGATCGCAGAGATGATGGGGACTCAATCATTCCAAATCCCAACCGGTGCAACGTTCTGGGACTTATATGAGGCTCGCCACGAAGCAGGGAACGGCTCACGTATCGACCAAGTACTACATGCGATTGAAGAAGCGAACGGCACAAAGCTAAAGAACGTATTCCAAGACATCAGCTTTAACACTGACAAGCTGGGTGATGAAAAGCAAAAGAACGACATCCTGCGTCACCTACTAGAAGACTTCGGTAAAGACACACTAAACCTGCGCCCAAGCCGTGTTGGTTCACTGGATGTGATCGGTAACGCTTACGAATACTTGATTAAACACTTCGCGGCAGGTAGCGGTAAATCGGCAGGTGAATTCTATACCCCGCCAGAGGTGTCGGATCTGCTTTCTATCATTCTAGAGCCACAACAAGGCGACAGCATTTGTGACCCTGCCTGTGGTTCAGGCTCACTACTGATGAAGTGTGGTAAGCAAGTTCAAAACAACTTTGCTGGTTCTAAGCAGTACGCTCTATTTGGACAAGAAGCGATTGGTTCAACGTGGTCACTGGCGAAGATGAACATGTTCCTACACGGTGAAGACAACCACCGTATTGAATGGGGCGATACAATTCGCAATCCCAAACTACAAGACAAAGAAGGCGGCCTGCTGCACTTTGACGTAGTAACAGCCAACCCTCCATTCTCGTTAGATAAATGGGGCTTTGAAGATGCTGGTAACGATCACTTTGGTCGCTTCCGCCGTGGTATTCCACCAAAGACCAAAGGTGATTACGCGTTCATCTCACACATGATTGAAACTTTGAAGCCACAAACAGGCCGTATGGGTGTGGTTGTGCCTCATGGCGTGCTATTCCGTGCATCAAGTGAAGGTAAAATCCGTCAGCAGCTTATTGATGATAACCTGCTAGATACCGTGATTGGCCTTCCCGAAAAACTGTTCTTTGGGACAGGTATTCCAGCGGCAATTCTGCTGTTCAAAAAGCAGAAAGATGATAACAAGGTGCTGTTTATTGATGCCTCTCGTGAGTTCAAATCTGGTAAGAACCAGAACCAACTTACACCTGAAAATATCCAAAAGGTTGTTGATACCTACAAGGCGCGTGAAACTACAGACAAATACTCATACCTAGCCTCGCTCGAAGAGATTGCCGAGAACGACTACAACCTCAATATTCCTCGCTATGTGGATACATTTGAGGAAGAAGAGGAAATCGACCTAGTTGCTGTTCGTACTGAACGTTTAGCTCTGCAAAATGAACTAGCTGAGCTAGAAGCAGAAATGGCAGATTACCTAGAGGAGTTGGGTTATGGTGCCTAATGGTTGGGAGTCAACTCGGTTAAACAAAATTGCAGAAACGGTCACGAGTGGATCACGTGACTGGGCACAATACTATTCTGAGTCGGGCAGCAAATTCATCAGAATGACTAACTTACCTAGAGGTGGTATCTACCTAAAATTAGATGATTTGAAGTATGTAAATGTACATAGCAATTCATCAGATGGTAAGCGCACGTCACTTAAAGAGGGTGACCTATTAATATCAATAACAGCAGAGCTTGGTAAGATAGGATGGGTGCCTCCAGAGCTAGGAGAAGCTTACATTAACCAGCATACTGCTCTTGTTAGAATTAAGAAAGAAAGTGCAGATTCAAAGTACATCGCTTATCTGCTTTCATCTCATGCGATGAATCATAAGATTAATCGCCTAAATGACTCTGGAGCAAAAGCTGGTTTAAACCTGCCCACAATTCGTTCAATTCCAATGGTGCTCCCCCCACTCCCAGAGCAACGCAAAATCGCCAAAATCCTCTCAACATGGGACAAAGCGATTAGCACCACAGAAAAGCTGATTGAAACCAGCAAGCAGCAGAAAAAATCCCTGATGCAGCAGCTTTTGACGGGTAAGAAGCGTTTAGTTAACCCGGAAACGGGTGAGGCGTTTGACGGTGAGTGGGAGGAGGTTAAGTTGGATGAAGTAGCTCAATGCCTCGACAACAAAAGAGTGCCATTGAATGGCGAACAGCGCTCAGATATGCAAGGCCAATACCCATATTGGGGTGCTAACGGCATTGTTGACTACATCAACGAATACATATTTGACGAGCCAATTGTCTTGCTAGCAGAAGATGGTGGTTACTTTGATGAGTATGCAAGTAGGCCTATTGCTAACATATCCTACGGAAAATGCTGGGTTAATAACCATGCTCATATTATTAAGGCGCTCGACAAAGTGACGAATGAGTGGCTCTACTTTTCTCTCGTGCACAAAAATATCATGGCATTCATCAATGGCGGTACGAGAGCAAAACTTAATAAGAAAGATATGCTATTGATTAAAATTCAATTGCCTAGTCTTTTGGAGCAACAAAAAATCGTCTCTGTCCTCACTGCTGCCGATAAAGAAATCGCAGTACTGGAAGCCAAGCTTGCTCACTTTAAGCAAGAGAAAAAGGCATTGATGCAGCAGTTATTGACGGGTAAGCGCCGCGTCAAAGTGGATGAAGAAGTTGCAGCGTAAAGCATATCTTAACTCTCAACTAATGTGTGACGCAATGCGTCACACATTATCGCCACAACCAAAACTTGGTAATACTCAATGTTAGTTTTCAACTGTACTAAAGCCGCTGCGGACTTTTTCACCGTAAAGCGCAATGGCAAAAAAATCTCTCCATTGGAAGCACCACCGACGGATTCTATCAGTGGTTCTGAAGCTGTGAATGTGTCGAATACCCCGACACCACCGATGAGTGCTTGGCTGGTTCATGCGGTAAACGTTCAACGCAAGAAAGTACTGATTGCTATGCACGTTGAAACTCGCTATTCCATGGTGTTTGTTGGCATTCAAAAAGGGGATTGGCTCGAGTTCACTAATCAGCTACTTGAAAGACTGTTTAACAACATGCAGTTTTTTGGTGAAGAGTTCGAGATGTGCGATGAAGAGAGCTTTGAAGAGATGTTTAATGAGTACATCAACCTTCATCCTAAGCCTTTCTTTTGTCAACGCGGCGACCGTAGTGTGCAAAGCCACATTAATGATGTTGCGTGGCAATTTGAAGACCGAGTTTACCAAGTTGGCTCTCTACCTGATGGGCATGAAGAGTCGGCGAGTTTTGACGAGTGGATCAATGGCTTGATTCGCTCGACTAAACAGAAGAAAGAGCACTTTCACCCTGATGAAGAGATGTTTATTGATTGGATGCAGACTTATAGCGAGTTAGGCGACAGTGAGGATAAGCTGATACGTCAGTTATTTGGGTCTCTGCGCCGACAGACGATGCACGCAGAAATGGTTAAGCGCGGTATTCCAGATGACGGCTACTTTGACGAAATGAATGCTGAACTGAACCAAGCGATCAACAAGTACAACGAAGAGATTGCCCCTGACACGTTCAATGAAGTGTTACCAAATAACGTCATCGACTTCAATCAAGCTAAGAAACGCAAACAACATTAAAATCATAAAAACAAAAACGAAACGATAAATAAAGGACAACAATGTCAGGCAACTTACCCAACTTCCGTGAAGAGCAAAGCGCGAAAATCCCAGCGCTAACCTTGCTGACCAACCTTGGTTATCAATTCATTCCACCGAACGAATGCGTTGTTAAGCGTGGCAATCTCTCCACGGTGATTTTACCTGACGTTTTACGTGATGTTCTGAAACACAAAACCTACTCATTCATGGGGAAATATCACCCGTTATCAGAAGCGGCTATCGACAAGATTGTCCACGAGTTAGCGAACCCAGCCATAAATGAAGGGCTGAAAGCGGCTAATGAAAAACTCTATAACGCACTGACCTACGGCATTGGTGTGACCGAGTTTGTTGATGGTAAGAAAGCCAACCCAACCATTAATGTAATTGACTGGCAAACGCCTAACAATAACCAGTTTCACTTCACCGAAGAGCTTGTCGTTGAAAATACTCATGGTACTGCTAACCGAATTCCAGACATTGTTTGCTTTGTAAATGGCTTACCTTGGGTAGTGATTGAAGCTAAACGTCCTGATTCGTCCCACGGAGGTAAGCCGACCGTAGCCGAGGGTATTTCTCAAAACATTCGTAATCAAAAGGTGGATGAGATTCCACATTTGTTTGCTTATAGCCAACTATTACTGTCGGTAAATAGTCACGAGGGCTTATACGGAACGTGCGGTACGCCAAGTAAGTTCTGGGCAAAGTGGAAAGAAGAAGAGATCACCGAAGCCACTTTTGAGCGCTTAAAAAACAAACCTCTTGAGCAAAACAGCCTAGATAGAATCTTTGGTCATCGCCCAGCTAAAGTACGTAATGAATATTTATCGCTGATTGCTGGCAGTGAGTTAGCAGTAACAGACCAAGACCGCTTATTGGTTTCACTACTGCGTCATGACCGACTACTGGAAATGACTCAGCTCTTCACCTTGTTTGATAAGAAAGCAGGCAAGATTGTTGCCCGTTATCAGCAAGTATTCGGCATCAAAGCCTTGATTGAACGAGTCACCTCTTTTGATGAGAAAGGCGCACGTAATGGCGGTGTGATATGGCATACCACAGGTTCAGGTAAGTCATTTACCATGGTGTTCTTATCCAAAGCACTCATATGGATTAAAGAGCTGGCTAAATGTCGAGTAGTGGTCGTAACCGACCGTGTTGATTTAGAAGACCAACTAGCGAGTACCTTTGCCTCTGGTGGTGCGCTATCAGAAAAAGATCGTAAAGCCTCGATGGCAACAACAGGGCGACGTCTTGCCGAGCAAATCGGTAAAGGTAATGAGCGCATTATCTTCTCCATTATCAATAAATTTGGTACAGCGATTGAGTTGGAAGAATGTTACAACGATAGCCCAGATATGATTGTTCTAGTCGATGAAGGCCACCGCAGCCAAAACGGTGAGAACAATATTCGTATGCAGCAAGCTCTACCGAAAGCCGCATATATCGGATTTACAGGTACACCGCTGTTACAAGACGACAAGACTGAAAGTAAATTTGGCAAGATTATCCACTCATACACGATGCAGCAAGCTGTGGAAGACAAAACAGTCACTCCGTTGTTGTATGAAGAGCGCGTACCAGATCTGAGCACCAACGATAAAGCGTTAGATGCGTGGTTTGATCGAATCACCGATAAGCTCACCGAAAAGCAGCGCACCGACTTGAAGAGGAAGTTCGCTCAGAAAGGTCAGATCTATCAAACCGAGGGGAGAATCGAGCTTATTGCTCATGATATTTCGGATCATTTCCAAAACTTTAAGCGTCAGGGCTTAAAAGGTCAGCTTGCTTGTGACTCTAAAGCATCTGCAATCCAATATAAGAAGCTTCTCGATAAAATAGGTAAGGTAACCTCGGTTGTTGCTATGTCTTCGCCTGATACGCGTGAGGGGCACGATACAGTTGATGGGGAAAGCACGGATATCGTTCAGAATTGGTGGAAAGAGAATGTCCTCAGCTCTGATTTTGGTCAAGATGAGAAAGCTTATACCAAACATATTATAGAAGAGTTCGGTAAGGAAGACGGTCCAGACATCATGATCGTGGTTGATAAGCTATTGACAGGCTTTGATGAGCCAAAGAACACCGTGCTTTATATCGACAAGCCACTTAAGCAACACAACCTGATCCAAGCCATTGCTCGAGTAAACCGTTTGCATCAGAAGAAAGAGTTCGGTTACCTCATCGACTACCGTGGCATTTTGAAAGAGCTGGATGCCACCATTGCCGACTATCAAGATCTTGCAGAGCGTACCCAAGGTGGTTTTGATATTGAAGACTTAAAAGGTCTTTATAATCGTATGGATACGGAATACAAAAAACTACCCGGTTTATACAGTGAGCTGTGGGCGATTTTTGCCGAAGTACCCAACAAACAAGATGGCCCAGCACTACGCCAAGTGCTCGCTCCGAAAATTGATACCATTGATGGGCAACTTACCGATACCAACCAGAAAAAACGTGATGACTTCTACTCTACGCTCACTGCTTTTTCAAATTGTTTAAAAGTGGCACTGCAATCCGCCACTTACTTCGAAGATAAGAGTTTTGATGACAAGCGCGAACTTTACAAGAAGACACTCAAGTCCATGGCTGAATTGCGTAAGCAAGTTCGTGAAGATGCCGAAGAGACTATTGATTACGATGAGTACGCTGAAAATATCCGTACCATGTTGGATAAGCATATTGCAGGTGTTGAAATTGAAGAGTCGAAAGGTGCTTATCTAGTTGGGAATATGGGTAAGGATGTTAAGCCTGACCAACTCACCGACGATGAAGCTCGCAACCAAAAAGATAAGATCACTGGTCGTGTCACTAAAATGATCGAACAAGACCTTGCCGATGACCCTTATGCGCAAGAATACTTCTCGAAACTGCTTAAGCAAGCGATTCAGCAGGCAAAGGAGATGTTCGATGCGCCTGTAAAGCAATACCTGCTATTTGCTGATTTTGAAGAACAAGTAAAAGAACGCGATGTGAAAGGCATGCCGACGGATCGCTTCTCAGAACTCGATCCTAAGATTAAGCGCCATGTACAAGCTTACTTTGGTCTATTTCTAAAGCATTTGGATGAAGGCAATAGCTTGAGTGAAGATGAACGATTTGACTATGCGATGCAAATCGATGAAGTCGTCACGGCTTCCGTTGCCGAGTTCTCAATTAACCCACAAGAAATTGAAAACCAAATTCGTCGTAAACTATTACCTGTTCTCTTTAAAGCCATCGGAATGGATACAGCTAAGGTCGTAATTGCTGACATTATTCAGATCACTCGCCTCGGTGTAGCAGGTCATCATTAATGGCATCGGTAAGCTCGAAAGAAGGTTATAAAGAGGAGTACAGCTTCATCTATGGAGATGAAGCTGTGAGCTATGAAGTAGTTCGCAAAATAGTAGTCGAAGGCAAAAAACGGAAAATCACGATTAAGGTTCACCCTGATTGTGAGGTCATCGTTACGTCTCCAGAAGACGCTGAACGAGCAGACATCCACCAAGCCGTAATGAAGCGTGCCTCGTGGGTTTACGATGCGCTGAAAGAATTTCGGGGCCATCTCGAGTACGTTCAACCTAAACACTACGTCAGCGGTGAAATGCAGTTCTACCTTGGTCGTCGTTATGTATTGAAAGTTGTTGAAGATGCAGATGCACTGCCAACAGTTAAAATGACTCGCGGTAAGCTACTTGTTACCTTGACCCAATTTAACGATGACAAATTGGCCATGGTCAAAGCCTTGGTTCGTAACTGGTACAAAGTTCGTGCGGAACGCATTTTTCATGAACGCTTGTCTGAGTTACTACCACAGGCAACATGGGTTGATGGTATCCCAAGCTTTCGTGTACTGCCCATGACAAAACAATGGGGAAGTTGCTCGGCCAAAGGTAGCTTGATGCTGAACCCTCATCTCATCAAAGCACCTAAAGAGTGTATTGATTACGTGATTCTGCATGAGCTTTGCCACATCGCAGAGCATAACCACAGTGAGAAGTTCTGGCGCTTGCTGACCAGTGTTATGCCGCATTGGAAAGAAGTTAAAAGTAAGCTCGATGGCATGGCGGAGTTGTATTTGAATGAATAAGAAGAACAATAATGAGTAAATTATCGCAATCAAAGAAGATAGCACTCTTCCTGCAAGATAACCCAAATCTACGATATACCGCAAAAGCAATTGCTGAAGCGATCACTACGCGTTATCCAGAAGATTATGCGGAGAAAAGAGCTAACCCTCGGTTTGAGACAGAGCAAGATTTCATTTCGCAAGTTGTCGCTGAAATCGGCGCTCAGAAACAAGGTATTCTAAATCAATCAGATAAAATTAAGTGGCAAGACAAACCACGTCCTAGAGTTTACTGGTTTGATGATGGCACGTTGTTGGCGAATGATGAACCTCTACCCGAAGAAGAATCATCAGACGAAGCGCCGATAAACAATACGTTGAGTGAGCATGATTTATATCCGATCTTAATGGATTACCTAAAGTCAGAGCATCAACTTTACTGCCTACGAATCGATGAAAAGCGGTCAAAGAATAATTTAGGCAGCGGTGGCAATCAGTGGTTGCATCCCGATATTGTCGCGATGGAACCCGTTGCTCAAAAATGGCATCAATACGTTAAAAGTTGTGTACTTCAAGGTGGTGGTCAAAGCGTTCGCCTATGGTCATTTGAAGTTAAGAAAACCCTAACGATGGGCAACGTGCGTAAGTGTTTCTTCCAAGCGGTCAGCAACTCGTCATGGGCTAGCGAGGGCTACTTAGTGGCAACGTCGATTGCTGATAGTCGTGTTGAGCAAGAACTCCGTATGCTAAGCGCTCTGCATGGCATAGGTGTCATTCTACTTTCTGTAAACAATCCGTCTGAAAGTGAATTACTGCTGCCAGCTAAAAAACGCCCTGAGATTGACTGGCAATCTGTTAACCGAATTGTTGAAGAGAACGCAGACTTTAAAGACTTTATTGATCTGGTTTCGAATTACTATCAAACGGGCCGAGTGCGCAGCAAGGATTGGAACCATTAAATTAATAGATTGTATAAGTTAACTACCACCTAGGCTGACTAAATATTCGATGAGGTTGGGTTTTTATTCATCTGACGTGTGATCGCTACATGATAGCAGCGAAATAATTAGAGCATTTGATCTAACGAATAATTTGTCCAAAAACCTTCACAGGCTGAATTTGGCTCATTGGTGGCCTTTTTAATGAAGCTCTTTGTTGCTGAGCAGCCTTAACGCATGCGCTACTGTCCAATTCGAACATATCGCACAGGAACTCGTCTGGATGTATTGCTGTTAGACCTAAAGGCTCGAGTTCGCAAGAAGGAAAGTCTTTTAGGTTGAACGTAATGATAGACTCAGCCTGACCTTTAATGGCGGCAGCTACAACATGTCTATCATCAACATCGGGTAAAGTAAGGCCATCAATTAAAGACTCATACCCTTCAATCAAGCAGTCTGGAACATTTGCGTTCATTAACTGTCGAGTTCTTTGCAGTTGTTCTGCATTTAGCTCTGGCCTATTTTTCAGTAGATTTCGAGTCCATTCATCATGTATCTGTTCTGTCCATCGCGCTCTAAACAGGCCAGTATTGGCCAAGTACATTAGGTAGCTTCGGAGTGGAGCTGGGTACATTACACATGCGTCTAGAATTACCGTATATGACGCCATTAATATCCCATATCCATTTCTTGGTCTAATGCAGATAGTTCAGCAAGAGCAGCTAGTCTGTTCTCTTCTAGGCAGTTCTTGTACTCCATAAGATCAGTATAAGCTACCTTTCTACGGTTGCCAGTACGGCTAAACGGAATATCACCTGAATCAAGAAGCTTAATGAAAGTAGGACGAGACATGTTTAGCATATCAGCACCTTCTTGCGTTGTGAGTTCCGCATGAATAGGTGTGATGCTAACAGAGTTGCCTTGACCTAATTGAGTAAGCATCTCGATCATCATATTTAATGCGCTTGCTGGAATAGTTACTTCGTGAGTCTTACCAGACTTATCGACAACGTTAATCCTTTGAGCTTCACCATTAATTTCTATAACGGCTGACAACTCTTGGCTACCAAGCTTAGCCAGTGCCATTTCTTCAGCGCTTGGCAATTTTGTAGCAGTATTCATCGTGTTTCTCTCTAGTTTTGAGTTTCTGATGTCATGGTATACAAATCTTCTCACCATGACATTATCCGAAATATTCGAAAAAAGTCAACATTCGAAATATTCGAAATATTCGAAAGAAAGAGAGTGTCACATTATCGTTGGACTTAGTGCTCGTAGGCGGCCTAGTTCAAGGTCTATCAACGCATGCTTAACTATCTTTAATCATAGTACTTCAATATGTAGTGTATGAGAGAAATTGGTCAGCCAGATGTAGGCTAGCTGAATGATTATAATATTAGAAGTAATTCGAAAGGTCAGAGTGTTCTATGATTCATAACTCGGAATTGTCCGAAGATTAGTTTCAGTTATATCTGTCATGTTAAAGCATGCGGCAATCGTTTACGCCTCGTTATTCATTCGTAACTTGCCATCTTTCTTGTTGTGCCTGTGAAGTTGTCTGATACTTCGATACGTTTCATTTCGATGTTCATGGTGGGTTCGATTTTTTAAGACGTGCTATATCACTGGCGATTCGTTTACAGCCTAAAAACAAGATGCCATCGAGTGGTGTTATGACATCTCCAGCCTTGAGGCAATCAACGAGGGAGGTGGCAGAGAGTGGTGTTTTTGTCCCAGCAACGTAGCGGGTTGCCACAAACTCATTCGTATAGTGGATTTCTCTTGGTAACATTTGTTCGCTTTTGGCGTAAATCATTCCGCTTTGTTTACCATTAATAACTCGATGCTCTTTATACACTCGTGTTTCCTCGCCTATGGTGGCCATAGCTTGTGGTGCGCGTGTGATGAATAAGCGAAAAGGTAGATCTTCACTTGTGATGTAATCGACAAGGTTAAACGCTAATCTTGCTCTCGCGATCTCTCCGATTGGTTTGTCACGACAGATTTGTAGAACCTGATCCCATTGGCTGGTCAGTCGAGTGCTTTCTTTATCGCTTCTAACTTTAACCTTGAGAATATCGTAGTGAATTATCTTTTCCATGGTTAATTTGGCCTTCCGTTTTGCTTGCTTCGTTAAATTCCAACCTAACATTATTTTTTTATAACAAATTAAAGCAGTTATCCACAAAGTTGGGGCGTAACCTGTCTAAAACCTTCGTCGGTTGAGTTTATGCTCATGGTACCAAATAGATCGAGATCACCTAAAAATGCCGATAATTGTTTTCAAATTGAAGTAAAAAGCGCCAATTATAAAACTTATCGCGACACTAAGAGGCGGGTATATTCGTTGACTTCTAAAAGAGCCCAATGATGGTTACTTTGCAATTGGAGTAGATTACCGCCAGTGCTCCTTGAAGCGAAAATTAGAGCAACTGCCATTGATTTCTTGAGAGGTCATGGGGGTTGGTTAATCTCTGCACCCTCGTTAGGGTACCAATAGGCGGATACCTACTTATAAGCTCTCATCCTATCCAAATTCACGAGTTGTGATCTGATTTAACTTTTTGGTGAAATTACCTCTGTTAATCCCTAAAACCCTAGCAGCCTTAGACTGATTACCGCGCGTATGAGTTATCAACTCAGTAAACAATATTTCAAACACAGCAGGAGTCACCCAAGACATATCAGGGCTAACTGATTGTTTATCAAACCATGTCGGTTCCAGTTCTGCTCGGATAAGTTTTTTTAAATGGTCTTTGTTGATTGGGGTTAGTTGGTCATTCATAGAAGTTGAAGGTCATTAAGGAACGTTATCATTCTGACAAATTTACCATGAAATCGCCTTGAAATCAGCCGACGCGGGAAAATACGAATACGATGGATAACTGTCCAGCGCAATAAGCAACGAGGACATTTTTAATCATAAGCTCAAAGCCATTCGTTTCTAAAAACACTCGACCAATCCCTGTCCGGTGATGCCCATCATCAACATAAAGCTCACCATCTCTATTACACAGAGACCAATTTCGCTTTTCTTCTTAAAAAGAGTAATCAGGATTGCTTTGAAGGTTTCGAGCATAACGCTGACCACGTTCGAGACCGTGAGGATTATCAGCGCAAGGAAATAAACCACCCAAGTTTTGCCAGCATGTCGGGGCTCTAGCCCCCCACCCCGTCGGAGAGGTGAACATCCGTGACTTACCTTCGGCATGCGTAAATTTTTTTCATATCAGAGCCCTACACCGCAATACCATTAGCCAACAACCGTTCAATTGTTGGCCAGCTCATCTGCATACGCAGGTAATTATCTAAAAAAGTACTCCATTTCACTCTCAAGGAACCATGATGCCTAGACCTAAACGCGCGTCCGGCAACCACTTTACCCGTGGCGGACAAATTACTTTTCACTCCATTCGGATGTTCTTTCAAGTCAACAATACCTTAGTCTACGCCGCCATTTGGTCGGTGATAGCGCTCACTGGCGTTCTTACCTGGCTACGCGCGCCCGATAACGCCTTTTGGTCTGTGTTCTACTACTGGCGCAATCATATCTATGCCAGCTTTGGGCACAATCTTAACAGCGAAGTCACGACGTTCTGGAGCGGGAAACGCTACGTTGATACGCTCGCCTCCCAACTGGAAAACACCCAACTCATCGACCTCTACGATAACGTGATACACCAAATACAAATCAACTTCTTAATTGCCATCGGTATTGCCTTCGCTATTTTGATGCTCGCCATGAGTTTCTTTAAACGACAAGGCGAAAAGCAAAGTGAAGATTTCCACGTTCGAGGCTTTCAATACGCCGAACCCAAAGTGCTCACAAATGATTTGAAAAAACGGGCAAAGAAACTCAAGAAACAGGGTGTAGGCAACGGACGAATTTCTGATTTCAAAGTGGATGGGCTGGCCTTATTTAAACGTGAGTTTGAAGTGCAGCACATGCTGATTGACGGCACCACAGGGGCCGGTAAATCCGTCATGCTGCGGAAACTGCTGCGCTGGATACGCAAACGTGGGGATAAAGCAATTATTTATGATAAAGGCTGCACCTTTACCAGTAAGTTCTTTGACCCTAGCCAAGACACCTTACTCAACCCCTTCGATGAACGCTGCGCCAATTGGGATGTGTGGTGCGATGCAAAAGAAGCCCCTGACTTTGAAAATATCGCCAGCGCCCTTATCCCGCAGCATGGCGAAGGTGACCCATTCTGGGTCGATTCCGCCCGGACTATCTTTTCAAGTGCGGCGTATCGCATGAGCCAAGATGACAAGCCCTGCTCGACCGCAAGGCTGCTTAGCCTGATTTTAACCTCAGAGCTCGAAGCGTTGGGTAATTTCCTACAAGGTACGGAGTCGGCATCCTTAGTCTCCAAGGACATCAAAAAGACCGCCATCTCGATTAAGTCCGTGTTGGCCACTTACATTAAGAGCCTACGCTTTTTAGATGGACTGGATGAAAAAGGCGATAAAGGCCAACCCAAACGCAAGCCGTTTTCCATCACCGATTGGGTACAAGATGATAAACAAAAAGGCTTTTTATTCTTATCCAGTAACGCGCAGCAACACGCCTCTCTGCGTCCTTTGATTTCGACTTGGCTTGCCATTGCCTCTAACGCTATCTTGGGACTCAAAGCCGATGAAGACCGCCGTATCTGGGTGATTATGGATGAGATGCCGAGTCTACATAAATTACCTGAGCTTGATAACATCATTTCAGAAGTGCGTAAGTTTGGGGGCTGTTATGTGATTGGTCTCCAATCATATGCGCAGCTCGTGAAAACCTACGGCAAAAATACCGCGGACGTCATTTTTGATTTACTCAACTCTCGCTTTTACTTTCGCGCACCATCAGCGCAGATGGCACAAATCTCATCCAAAGATTTGGGTGAGCAAGAGGTGGACGTCTCAAGAGAGCACATTTCTTACGGTGCAAATGCACTGCGTGATGGGGTATCGATTGGCCACCAGACGGTGACAAGACCGGTTATCTCTAGCAGTGAAATCCAAGCCATGGATGATTTGCAATGTTACCTTCGCGTACCAGGAAGCAGCTTCATCACTCAACTGGATTTGCACTTTGATAAGATGCGAGATGTGACACCGGCCTTTATAAAACGTGCTTACACCCCATCGCCCGCCATGACCAAAGCGTATCAAAAAGCGATTTACTTTGAGTGTGTCGCCCCGGGTATGCTCCTCAATGAAGAAGAGCGTAACGCACTCACAGAAATCCAAGCCAAGCAATTTGAAACGCCAGAAGAGATGAAGCTGGAAACCGACCAAATCCAACAAGCACAACGAAGTGAGACAGTCAAAGCATTAGCCAGCAAGGAGTCAGAAAAGCTCAAATCAGACAATGATCATCAAGAGCGCACGCATCAAGAGCTCGACGAGTCGGCGATATCTCAAGATATAGAGATGGACGAGATATCTAAATGATAAAAGGGGAAATACCAGAAATGAGTGACAAAGACAGTCTCGTGCGTGAACACCAAGCAACCTTGACGCTATAAGCAATAGATCACAGCTTTCAGTCCTTATAAATAAATGGCTGACAACACACATTGGACTTTTTGCTGAAATAGCCCCAACAAGGAGTTAGAGCGGCAAGTTTTTTTTATTGAATCCCGTTAAACTTGTTGGCCTCATCAACCAATGGGCCAAACCAACTCATGCCAGACTTTCTAACGTCACATTTTGTATGTGCAGGGGAAATCATCCCAACAAAATAGCAGTGGTGCTCATTAAAATAGTCTTTCGTGTATACAAGGTAAGTGTCGCTCGTTCTTCCACGTAGATTGGTAGCTCTTTTCCAAGAGTCTTGATCAGCTTTCGTGAAATTTGTGCAGGTTGGGTCGAATACATGAATCTTTGAAAGATCGGCATCAACAACTGCTTGAGGGAAGTGAAATGAGTCCGTTTTACCTAAGTATGGTACTGGCATTTCACCAGTACCGATAGCATCGAGGTGTAGTTCGAGATGGACTTTAACAACATCGAGGCTGTGGCCTAGGGATTCAACTTCTTTTTCAAACCTTGGAGAAAAGCTGATTTGATGCATTAACCCCTATTCCTTTCCTTAGTGATAGTATGTGTTGCTCGTAGCTGTTTTAAGCGCAGTTAAAAACTCATTTGAGACTTTTGCTTCGTCTGTAGACTTAGCTGGTCGTAGCTGGGCTTCAATGCTAAGTACGTTACCAATCGCCATTCTCAGCTTAGCTACAGTCACTCGTAGTCTTCTGAGCCCTGCGATAATATCATCAGGTAACTGAGTTGCGTTGTCAGCAAACAAATCTGTAACTTGTATGCGTAACATCTCTTCAGACGCTCGAACGAATGTATCGGCATCTAACAACTTCGCTGTATTTACGTCATCAAAATACAACTCTGGAGATGAGGACTCATCGATTTCTCGATACGTCTCACGCCAAGTCATAATCTCTTTGTTGATTTGAGAAATGGTTGCTTCAACAGAATTTAAAAAAATTGAGGTAGCCGCATGCGAACTCACACACTGCGTGCGTAAAGAGATTGTAGATTGAGCTGCTTCTAGCAGCGATGCGCTGGCATTATTGCTGAGCGCTAACATTACTGCACTCATAACCATAACCTTACTCATGTTGAACCTTTGTTATTATTCTAGTCGCTTTTTACGGATAGCGATCAAAGATGACCGAAGATTATCCACGTTCAAAACCAGATTACAACCAAAATCATCCAAACCACAAGTCGAATTGCTGACGTTATTCAATGGTCAGTTTTAGCAAAACGAAGCCGAATGCATCCTGTTAAAAGATACCTAAGAACCGACCATAAGATGTACATCTGATGCGCATAGCTGCGTACAGTAGCTCTGGGGTATAATTTTCGATGGTTTAAAGTTACTTTCAATCTATTTGCGGATGTTTTTTTAAGAAAAATGTGAATTGAATCGTGAGTTGTGGCCTTTAGGCTTTGTTGACCAGTACCGTCGATACAACAAAATTAGGCCCTGCACCAAAAGGGGGGTGAACAACACATTAAACTGCGTAAGAAACGCGGAGAGTTTTACCCCGTTATCGCCCCCTCCTCTTCAACCACATAGAGTCACCTGCGCACAAAAAGTTATCGAAACTATACCATTAAAATTGGCAGTAAGAACGACCGACTCTATCATTGGTTATTTCCTCGTTTGAATTTGCAGGGATCTGAGTTGGCATGCGCTTGGAGTGGTTAGAATCCGTTCTTGTTTGGTGTCAAACGGCAAAAACCAATAGGAAGACTGCCACCCAAAAGTAAACACCACTTAGCCTCACCTACCCCACCGTTAAACGCGATGAATCACTTAAATGCCGCTCAGGTTTCCTGTAAGCGGCAGTTTACGTTACATGAGGAAAAATCCATGCTTTCTATCAGTCCACTTAAATCCGCCTCTGGCGCAGCCAAATACTACCTTAATGAAGAAACCCCCAAAGACCTACCAGACGTCTCTTTAGAAAAAAACGCGGGCGATAACTATTACCTCAAGGAAAAAGACCAGGGAGAAAACACCTTCTGGCATGGCAAGCTGGCCATCGAAGCGGGACTGGCGGGTAAACCCGTAGAGCAAGCCACCCTAGAATCGGTGCTCTCTGGCAACCTTGGGGATGAAACCATTAAAGGGAAACGGGAAAAACACAAATCTGGCTTCGACCTGACGTTTTCTGCGCCTAAATCCCTCAGCGTTCTTGCACTTATTGGCGGAGATAACCGCCTCATTGAAGCGCACAATAACGCCGTGAAGTTCGCCTTAACAGAGCTTGAGAAAGACGTAGCACAAGTCAAAGTCACCCATGAAAAATGCGTTCAAGAATACGAAAATACGGATTCGATGCTATTTGCGGTCGTGCGCCACAAGACCAGCCGTGAAAACGACGTGCAAGTGCACTCGCACGCTCTAGCCGCTAACATGACGCGCGATAAAGAAGGGGACTTACGCGCTTTATCAACCAGCCTAAAACAAAAAGGGGGCGTGATTAACGGTACAGGCGAGCGCATTTACAACTTCCAAAAATACTACGGTATCTTGTACCAGAGTCAATTGGCTAAAGATGCACAAACACTGGGTTACTCTACGCGAGGCGTCGGTAACGGTCAGTTCGAAATCAGCGGGGTCCCTCAACCCATTCTTGATGCGTCATCCACTCGCAAACAACAAATTGATCAACGTACACTCGATTTAGGCTTTGATTCCCGCGCGGCAAAAGACGTGGCGAACCTCGATACTCGTAAAAGCAAAACCTACCAGACCAGTGACAGCCTCAACAAACAGTGGCAAAGCACCGTAAAAGAACAAGGGTATGAGCCGGCTCAACTTGTCACCATGGCACAACAAGTGAAGGAAGCGCAAAATACCCCGCCACTCGGTGAAACCAAAGCCGCCATCAGCAGAGCCATTGACCATCTAGGGCAATACAGCACCGCGTTACACCTAGAAAAAATCATTGAACTCACCGCCTCAGAGTTCACCAAAAGCGGCGTGCAACTCAACGCCCTTGATATCAAAAAAGTCGCGGATGAAATGATTAAACAGGGCGACTTGATAGGGCTCAGTAAAAAAGGGCAATACACCACCAAAGGCTTGATTGATAACGAACAAGCGCTTATCGACAGCACCCAAGGTCGGGCGCATCACATGCGCACCCACGTTGAATCTAACACGCTCAACAAGCTCGCTATCCCTGAAAACCAGCAGCGCCTATTGACCGAGCTTTATCACTCCACTAAACAGTTCCATGTGGTCAATGTACACGGCTCATCACAAGGTATTGCGCAACAGCTACTTAATGTAGGCAATCACAGTGGTAAACGCGTCCAATTGGTCTCTCAAAGCGTGAAAGCCAAGACAGAAGGCATGGAGAGCGTACAGCGCAAGAGTCAAACACTCAGCGCATGGATAGCCCATACCTTTTCACCAGAGCAGCGCCACACCACCCATAGCTTACTGCAAAGTGATACACCGCTGACCAATAAAGACATCTTGCTCATCGATGACGCCAACAAGATGAGCACCAAGGAACTGTTAGATCTTACCGCCAAGGCGAAGCAATCCAACGCCAAAATGGTGATGTTAAACCGCGTATCAAGCCGTCAGGGGTTTAAAGCCAATAACGCTATCTCGCTGTATCAAAAGGGTAATGTGGAGAATCATTCCTGGGTGAACAGTAAACCCATCAACACCGACGTAAGGCTACATGACAGCGACACTGAGAGGATAGCACGCGTTTACGCTGACTTGCCTGATAAAGCCAATACTCAAGTGATCGCCACCTCAGGCATTGAACAACGGCGATTAACTGAAGCCATTCGGAACAGGCTCAAAAACACCGGCACCCTCGCAAGACACGAAACCACCCTATTCACTCAAACACCTCACTACCTCTCCAAAGCGCAACAATCTCTCGTTCAACACTACAAACCAGGCATGACACTCACCCATTGGGAGAAAAGCAAACCTCATAGTTTTGTCATCGCCAGTATCGATAAAGAGAGCAACACCATGACCGCACTCAGCAAACGCGATGGACAGTCACACACCTTTGATCCGTCCAGTCGCGCCTTTAAGCACATGAAGATGCAAATCAATAAACCGCAAAGTCTCAACATCGCCCAAGGCGAACGTCTTCGAACGCTAGGCAAACACTTCCCTGCCGGCTTGGACGCGAACCAAAGCTACCTTGTCACTCACCTTGCCAAAGAAAGCCTCACGCTTGAGAGCAAAGGGAAAACTCAGCGCCTGAGCTTAGACAGCTTAAAAGACGCACCGCTGCAATACGACTACGTACGTAGTGCCAGTCATATCGAGAAAAAAGCCCATACCCTACTCTCAGGAAAAGCGTTTACCCTCTCCAAACCCCTGTTAAATGACCTAACCGAAAAAACAGACCGCCTTGATATCTTCACGGATAAACCAGACAAAGCCCAAAGCACACTCGAAAAAGCACAGGTCTCCCCTTCGGCAATTGAGCGAGTGCTGCAGACGCAAAATGTCAACGACCGCTACCTCAGTGAAACAACCCAAGCCTTGTTAAAACAAGATGTTGGCCAAGCCCTATCTGCACTCGCGCAAGCGCAACACGCCCCACTCATTGAGAAAGCAGTCAGCTTTGCCCTTAACCACCTCTCAGAGCGAGAAGCGGCATTTAGCCAAAAAGCGTTAGTCGTGGAAGCGGTGCGCTACGCCTTTGAAGAAGCCGGTGGCTCTGTTACTAAAGAGCAGGTTGAAACAGAGCTAACGAAACGCAGCGACACCCTCTCTGCAGAGTACAGTGACGGCACTCGCTGGACGACGCACGCTGCGCTAGAAACTGAAAAGCGCATCTTGCAAAACATCGATGATGGTAAAGGCCAACATAAACCTTTTGCGACGCCTAAACAGGTGCAAGACTTTCTCGATACCAAGCCTAGCCTAACCCAAGGGCAAAAGGACGCCATCACCCTCATCTCAACCACCAAGGACAGCTTTGTGGCCATCCAAGGCTTAGCCGGCACCGGTAAGTCCACCATGCTTGAATCCAACATTGAACTTATCCAGTTAGTGAAAGAAGCCAGCCAGCAACCAGAGCAAAACGTCATGGGTCTTGCGCCAACACACGCGGCTGTAGCAGAGCTCGAAAACAAAGGCGTTAAAGCGCAAACGTTGGAAAGCTTGCTGTCCGACATTCGCCAGAAAAATCGACAAGCCAGCGACTACCAACACACGCTCTTCTTTCTCGATGAAAGCTCAATGGTCAGCAATAAGCAAGCCGACGAGTTCACCGCACTGATAAATCTCAGTCAATCCAAAACAGCCCTACTGGGCGATAAAGAACAGCTGTTATCCCTCAGTGCCGGTAAGCCTTTTGAACTTGCCATGAGTCGAGGTCGCATCGAAACCGCTTACATGGCCGATATGGTGCGTCCACAAAATGATACCTTGCACAATGCACAGCAAAATACCATTGATAAACAGCCACAAAGCGCTCTGGACAAACTTCAACGCCAAGCGCCTGACACTCAAGACAATAACCAACATGTGATTTCCACGCTGGATGAAAACGATAAAAACCGACGCAAAGCGCAGCTGACCGCCACCGAAAAGCTGCCCTACGTTGTGGCAAAGGATTATCTAGAGCGCACTCCAGAAACCAGGGAAAACACGCTTATCATCGCTTACACCAACCAGGAGCGTGACACCATCACCAACTACATCCGTGTCGGGTTGATGAAAAATAATGACATTGGCAAAGAAAATATCATGGCAACCAGACTGCGCTCTATCGGGGCAACCGGAGAAGAACTCACCACCATGATGCCTTATCAAAAGGGCTTGGTACTGAGCACTAAACGAGGCGAGTACGCCACGATTACCCATGTGGATTCAGAACATGGCGTAGTAACACTTCAAGACGCGAGTACAGGTAAGACAAGACCGTTCTTACCGCGTAACCGTGACCACCGTTTCACCACACTGTTCTCTTCGTCAGAAAAACCACTCTCAACGGGCGATAAAATCATCACCCGCTTTACCGATAAAGACCGCGGTATCAAAGCCAACGTCGAATACCGCATCACGCAAGCCAATGAGGAAGGCATCAAAGCGCAATCCAAAACAGGGCAAACGCTCACCATTCACCCCAACGAGCTTAAAGATGGGCATTGGGACTACGCTTACAGTCGAACTGCAGACATGGCACAAGGAGCCTCCTATCCCCACGTCATTACCGCGATACAAAGCAAAGCCGCACTGACGAACCTGAGACGGGCTGGTATCGATGTCACCCGTGCCAGCCAGCACATCCGACTCTATACCGACAACACAAAACAACTGGTCAAAAGCTGGTTATCCAAAGAAAGTCATAAAGCCAGTGCGATAGAAACCCTCAGCCAAATCCCACCCAAGGACACCACCTACTTTAACCGTAATGCTCTGCCTCATGAGGACGTCCGATTCCAAAATAAAAGCGGTGACTTTGACTACAACAAATTTAGGGAGCACATCAATACGCAACTACCCAAATACACCGAAAGTCTCGCCGTTCAGTTATTAGGCCAGCCGAATCAATCTAAATCAGACCGTGATTACTTAACCTTTGGCCTTGGCCAATCCGCCACCAAAATCACCCTGACCGGAGCGTACCGTGGTTATTTTAAAGACTACACGACAGGCGAAAAAGGCACATTAATTAACCTGATTATGAACCATAAGGCAATAAGCTACAAAGAGGCCATGAATGAAGCACACAAGATGCTCAACGAACCAGAAAAATACCAACTGGAGGAAAACAGCAAACATGAAAAATTGCTCAACACTATCCCAAGGCATATTGCACAGTTTGATCAAAGAGCCAAAGAGTACATTAGCCAAAGCCTGCCAATGGATGGCACATTGGCGCAAACGTACTTAAACAAGCTCGGTGTGAATAACATTGAAAATCAACATGTTAAATTTCACCCTGCGGTGTATTCATCCGAAGACAAATCCTTTCACCCTGCAATGCTAACCAACATCCACAATAAAGAAGGTGAAACCAAAGCCATTGAAGTGACCTATTTAGACACTCAAGGAAATAAAGATACCTCCCTAGATATCAATCCAAGAACCTTAGGCACAAAGTCCAAACAATTAACCCACTTCCATCAAGGAGAGAATTTAAACACCACCATCATCAGTACCTCAATTGAACACTCGTTTTTAATTCGAGACCAAACCCAAGGACAGATTGATATTATCAACGTCAATCACAAGAACGACATTCAAAACATATCCAACGATGAACTGAGACAGAACATCATTATTGTATTAAATCATGGCAATCACGATTTAAACCCAAACAACATTGAAAAAATCGTCGAGAACTTTAATGGCCGAGACATTCAATTCATGTCAGATGATAACCTAAAAGATGACATCAAATCGTGCATTGATAAGTTAGAGAGGGATAACAGCGCGCATGATATTGAATTAAGTGAAGCACACTCTTCTCATCAAGAGAATGAATTAGACACAATCAACTATAATGAGAAAAAGGAACTCGACAGCCAATCACTCGAACACTTTGAGCCAAAAGAATATTCCCCTCAGCAAGAGATGGAATTTAATCAATCAGAGAAAGAGAGCCATTGGGAAGACAGAGAAATCGACAGAGAGTTAGAGCGATAATAAAAGGGTAGCCATTGGCTACCCTTTTTTTTCGCCTGCAAGATAAGCATCCACTTTTTTATCCACATCAGCGGAAACCAAATTACGCATTTCTACTGCATCTTTTTTATTTTTATGGAACGCGACACCATCAAAACTTTGTGTGTGGGTTAAATTACCCGTCCCTTGGATCATCCTGATCCGTCGATACATCTCTTCCATCAACTCGCGGTTAGACGGCCGAGCCTCTTCCTGAGCGTTCAGTTTAATCTTCAATGCCAGTGTGAGAAGTTGCCTGACAGCTTCCGCATCACCCAACTTTTCTCTGTCTCTGAACGTCTTAAAATCTTGCTCCAATTCACCCCGAATGTAACTCTGTACAGAAAAAGCTTTCGCCATAATCCCACCATCCTCTCTTAGATCTACCTCTAAACAAAACTTTAACCATACATTACAATTACATCACATGTAAATTACATACTCACAAAGAAGTTCATTATTTATCATTAAAAACATTGAGTTAATTACTAATAAATCACTAGTACATCACTTTCACTTTAAACAAGCTCTCAGCCCTTTTTCGAAAAGGGATTAAGTACAATTGATGCATTTATGATGTAAATCTACATTGGATTTCGGCGGCTAATTAGTTGAGATTTTGAAAATTTTCCCCCACTATTTTAATTCTTCAATTTACATATTAAATTATTGATTGTATTGGTTTTATGTTTTATTCAGACAACCATTTAAATCGTTTTCGATTTAGCGTGGTGTGTGGTAACCAACTCAACTAACCAACAACTCAGAACGAATGATCTGAGTCCCTAATCAAAGCGACGGGAAAAACTGACAGCGAAAGACAAAAGCCGACCAGGTGGCGAATGAATCTGACGAACGAGGGATGCGGGGGATCTGGAAATTGAAGGAAGAAAGCGAGAAGAAAAGCGAAAGACCTTGCACCGTTATGGTGCAAGGTCTTTTATTGAACGTTCATCTTAAAATAAACCGATTGGACTTTTTGGATGTATATTTTCCTGGCGTTCTCAGTGCGTTTGGAAAAACCCGCATTATACGCGCCGACGCTGTTCCAGTTATAACCATGACTAGAAAAATTAGAACTTAATACCCACGCGCCAAGATGAACATTAAAGCAAGGATTATAGATATTTGTTTCATTCACATTAAATTTGGATAGTCTAACAAACCAATGGGAATTGATTTGCATCAATCCAAAGTCACGACTAACCACCTCACCAACTCTATTTTTATTTTCATTGTACGCGTTCGGCTTTAGGCTACTTTCTACCGTGGCAATGGATTTTAAAAGCTGTGGATCGACATTATAAAATCGCCCTGCCTCATCAAAGCAAAAAGCCCAACTGAAACACGGCGATAACAACGAAAGATAAAGTAATGGTTTCATCATAAAAAAGAGCCCTAATAATAGGACTCTCATTTTATGCCATCCCATTGAGATATCAATATTCACAAGGTAATAAAATTGTGGTCACGCTGCGGTCACGTTCAGTTATTATCCAAACCGATTGATCACAAATCGTATAATTCGATATCACTCTCTCGCCTGTTTTGGTTGCTTCGTCATTGGTGATTTTATCTTCAATGCAAGTCTCTCCCCAATCTCCACTTTGGTGACGCTGCAAATAAATCGACAAGTTAGCACCGACATTATTATCTAATAACTGCTCAATACCTTGCGTATAGACCACTTTACCCAGCGAGAACGGCACGGCCGTACAAACGTAACATTTTGCTTTCGTTTCTTCTCTATCTTGTGTAGCATTCAGAATGTTCATTCGAATATTCACCATAATTGACTTGAACATGCCTTGATATTTGATGGAACAAATATCAAGGCGCTTTAATTTTCACGTTTAATAAACGTCTTCCTTTTTACGAATGTGATTAAACACTTCATAAATCTCATCGTATGAAATGCCATAGCCTTCGAGTTTTTCCACACAATCACAAATATCATTGGTGTAGAAACATTCGTGATTAAATAACTCACGGCGAATGATCGCCTTTTTCCCGTTCTCTTTGATATCTTCGGCGATCCCTTCTTGAGCGATGGAATCTAAACGAGTCATTAATTGCTTGGCATTATCAACTGGGCAAATTAACCCCATACCTAGTGATGCGTATTTCACGCTATCTTTTTTTGCCTCATCGAACTGTTGATTAGAAAAAGCAAAGAACGCCCCAGCATCATTAAAAGCCTGAGTTTGTTTGTCTTGAATATAGTGTGAGAGATATTTCATTATTTAAGTCTCCATTTTATAACTAAGGGGTATCAAGTCTTTATACTTCGATATATTGATGGCTATCTGTCACCCACCCCATGACGACAGCACGACTATTCAGCCCTACCTTATTTGTTTCAGTAATCACATGACCTCTCGCGATGCCTTGCCCCCAGTACGGCTTATTGAGTTCTGTTTCTGGGAATAAAACCGTCAGTTCTAGCCAAACACTGGAATGCCTGGCTCTTGCTTTTACATGAGCGGCAATCACGACAATATTTTCCACAGAGGTTGATCCTGATAGGGCAACATCACGACTTGGCTCTACTGGTTGCAGACGCTTAGAGATATCATTTTTTGGTGAGCTTTCGTGCTCCAGCGGCGAAACGCTGGTCACTGAATTTGAATTAGAGAGAGTTAGGTTTGAATTTTGTTGCGCCATGAGGATTTTCCTTTTGTTTGAGTATCACTTTTCGGAGCCGCTTGGCTGTCCGCTCTCTCACCATCGTTCTGCTTTGCAAGGGCGCGCAGCGTTCATTTACCCTTGCAAATCAGGTTGTGGGGAGAGACGGTTAACAGCCTGCGAGCCCGTAAATGATGCGAGTGAAAGGAAATCGGCGCATAAGAAAACAAGCCTTACTCGAACTTATTCAAAGGTAGGGAAAGCAACGAGGAGGTACGACGAGGCGTAGCGAACGCAGTGAGAGAAGTGCGTTCAGGATTGCAGCGATATCCTTTTAGATAGGGGCTGTAGAGAGGCACATCCTGGGGCGGCACGCAGTGACTCACCAGGGTGATGTCACTCTTAGGCCATAGATAAAAGATACAAGCGAAAAGCCTTGCCCGAAGGGTAACGCCCAAGTTAAGCCCTTATCACGACGCTGTGCTTCAAATCCGCTTTAAACTATCATCATAAAAAACTCGTCAATTAAGCCCTATCAGCCACGCAACCACAAATTGACATCAATACACTGCAATACAATCAAGCATCGAGTCAATGGGCCTACAGTCCTCCTGAGAGCCAGCTTGACGACCGCTTGCGGTCGAGCCTTTGGCTCAACTTCTTTTAGCGCGACCACAGCGTTCAAGGAAATCACCAAGGAAACTAAGGCCTCCAGGCTAAGAGGCATCTCATTCGGTTTTAATCGAATAAAGTAATGAGTCTTTTTGTCACAAAGACCGCGTTGGGCGTCAGTTTACGCACCCACGCTTTAGAGTATCGTGACCATTTAAAACCGTTACTTTTTAATTTTTTGCGCACCTCTTCGGCTGGAATACCGTCAAATGAAAACTTAATGCGGCCCTCTTCTTCGTACAGCTCCCAAGCCGTCCCCATTGCCTCGCCGTTACCCTGTAATGGCGCTTCGTTGTGCAACGCTTCCAAGTGCTCTAAACGCTTTCTAGTTGTTCGGATATTGGCATTACTATTCTGTAGTGCGTATGCATCAAAGCCAAACTTTCCAAAAAACTCACACGGGCGTAATAATTTTTTTGCTCTTTCTTCTGTCTGTCCGTGTGTATTAACCAAATATTCGATCTTGTCTTCCTCGGTCATATGACTAGAGCGAACGATCTTATTAACGGCTTTCATGAGTTCATGACTTTTAATCAAACCCTCGAGCTTTTTCTTCAATTTTTCAACCGCTTCTGGGTCGTCTGACGCGATACCGGCAGAGCCTACACTATCAGCGCGACGGCTCAGATATTCCGCTTTATCCTGAGCCTCTACGCTTTTACGCATGTTGGTATTGATGCTCTCCGCGTGTTTACGGTGCTTCGCTTCTGAATGGTGACCAACCAGGATTGGCTGACCGAACGGTAACATTTTCCCTAATGTACTCGCGGTATTAAATCGCTCATTAGAGACCGCTGCCGCTTTAGCGGCGCGCTCTTCTAATCTATCGCGCTTCTTGTCGCTCTTGATAGTCTCCCAGCGCTACCACTTTTCGGGTGTTATCTTGTGGTGGCGGTGTTGGCTTTTTCTCATCACTGTTAAGCGGGGAAAGATAACCGTCAATCAATGCCTTTGTCACTTGCTCAAACGTAAAGCGCACTTTAGACAAGCCCATCAATTTTGTCTCAGTCACAGCAGCGTAATAGTGGTTCAGCGTTGAGTGATCCGCATCAATATCATGTCTAAATCGCTCCAAGTCACCATTATCAAACTCGATATACATCATCGTCTTGGTGTAACCGTTATTGCGGCCCACTTCCATCGCTTCTTGACTTGCTTTTTTGTTGTAATCATCAAGGGTGTACGCATTGCCATCAGATAATAAATTGGATTCACTCCAATCAATAATCACTTGCTTCACAACGGCGGTCTTTTCCAGGTGTACGTATTGGTCGAACGGGGCAAGCTGCACCGGCTCTTTCACTTCTTCGGTGCCCTCCACTTCTGAGCATTCCCCCTCAATAATCGTGCTTTGCGCCTCCTCTCCATCCAAAGAGAACGTCATCACCACATCATTAGAAAAATGATAGATACAATCACAGACCTGCACTTTCACTAGAGCGCCTTCACGGATGGTTAATAAAATAACCATGTCGCTGTAGTTCTTTTCGTACCAATCCCAAAATTCGGATTTATCCATCGTGACAGGCTCATTACTTCTAAAGCAATCATCCATCCCCATTGACTGAGTTTTTAAGATCAACGTGTCAGCATATTCCAACAGCTTCGTAATTTTAGCCTTCGCATTTTTACGCAACTTATGACCAGAGAAGCGCTTCAAAAATTCATTCTTGGATGAGCCTGACGGCTCAAACGGGGATACGTTTGTCGCGGATTGAACGTTAGAAGCTGTTGATGGATTAAGGATTGAGTCTGTCATAAGTTTTTCCTTTGATTAATTTTTCATTCCCGTTGTCGCCTGACTGCTCGACCCAAAATCACGGTTCATCAAAACAAGGGCGCGAAGCGTTCATATACCCTTGTTTTGGGGGTTCTGATTTGGGACGTTAAGCAGGAAGACCGCGACACGGTAATGAGAAATCAAAGGAAAAAGGACAGGCGAAAAACAAAATCCATCTTACAGATTCTTTCGTTCAGTCAGTGAAAGGAGTGAGGAGGCACGACGAGCGGCAACGGGGAAGAATGACGAGGCGCAGGCGTTCAGGATTGCAGCGATATCCTTTTAGATAGGGGCTGTAGAGAGGCACATCCTGGGGCGGCACGCAGTGACTCACCAAGGTGATGCCACTCTTAGGCCATAGATAAAAGATACAAGCGGAGAGCCTTTCCCGAAGGGTAACGCCCAACTCAAGCCCATATCACAACGCAACCTTAAATCTATTTCATCAAGAATGTTGAGGCTGAAAAATACGCACCTTACAAGGCAAAGTAAAAGCGCGGCCTTATGGTCTCGTTCTTACTTTGCTTGTACGGCTGGCGGTGCGACAATTGAAACGTTAAAGGCTTATGTAGAAAGTCCGGCGATATCAAGTTAAAGCTCTTCGAGCTTTACGCCTTATACCCCCGCCCGATCGGCAAGGGTTTACGGCAAAATGGCTAAATGCCATTAAGCTCTTTAGATTGAGAGGCTTCTGCAGCACTAGAATCCTCCCCCTTCTTTGCGTTGTTAAAGGATAAATTCAATCTTGGTCATTTTTTCGCTCTTACTTACTTCTAAGAGCGACGGATAGAGATTCACGCTCTCTTTCTGATAGAGACAAATCACTTTGTAATTGGGAGATCTGTCTTTGCAACTCAACCAACTGCCCTTGCGCGGAAGCTAATTGTTTACTGTCAGATTTAATCTCGTTCAACTCGCCAGTTAAGCGCTCTATTTCTGATTGACGGTTTTCTTCTTGAGTGCGTAACTGAACGACCGTTGTTCGCTCATTAGCCAGTTGGTTTAGCGTTTCAGTATGCTGCTCTTGTGTTTTTTCATGTTGAGCTTGCTCTATTTCTCTTTTCGCTTGATCGACAGTGAGTAGCTTAACCTGCTCTCGCAAACTTGCGCTTTCTTGCTCCGCTTTATCCGCTCGACGGTTAGCCGCGCCCACAAGACTCTCAGCTTCACTTTTTGCGTTAGTCACTAAAAGATCACATTTCTGCTCATTATCAGACATTGATTTGTCGGCTTCTTTCTTTACTTCTTCGCTCAATGCTATAGCTTCAGTTGCTTTTTGTTCGGCACTGTCCACACGCTCTAATGCTTTAGCCGCTTTATCATTGGCTTCATTAATGAGTTGAGCGGCTCTGGCCTCTGCCATTTCAATACGGTGCTGACTGTCTTTTTCTTTTTCTTCTAGTAGCTCTATAGCTTCATCTAACTGGGCTTTTTGGTCGGAAATCATTTGCTGAAGGCTCGCGGTTTTTCGCTCGACAACGCTTTGCATTTCATCCGCGAGCAATTCAGCGATCTTACTGCTGCCTAGCTCATCAGCCATTTTAATGACTTCTGCATTACGCTTGTCGTGAAAGTCACGTAGAAGCTTAGAGACGGTTTCTGTTTTACCACCGGTTACCTGCATAACATTACGAACTGAGGGTTTAGTACCTTGAGTTAGCATTGCTGTAGCAGCTTTTGATACTTGTTCAAAGGTCACGCCAGATTGTTCCGCCATTGTTCAACACTCCAAATAAACTTAACTGTACAAATTATAGCCCAACAGGAAACGGGTAACAACCGTTTCCATAAAATAACGTTTCCCATTTATACCTAAACAAATAACCAACTAGGCGTTTAATTCAGAATCACTTTTCCCTCTTACCTTAACGAGTTGATACTCTCTCACTAAAGCTATCATTCATTCCCATCGACTGAGTTTTTAAGATCAATGTGCCGGCATACTCCAACAACTTCGAGATTTGAGCCTTCGTTTTTTACGCAGTTGATAACCAGAGAAGCCTTTCAAATATTCATTTCGTTCAGTCAGTGAAAGGAGTGAGAAGGCACGACGAGCGGCAACGAGGAAGAATGACGAGGCGCAGGCGTTCAGGATTGCAGCGATATCCTTTTAGATAGGGGCTGTAGAGAGGCACACCCTGGGGCTGCACGCAGTGACTCACCAGGGTGATGGCACTCTTGGTCCGTAGATGAAAGATACAAGCGAAAAGCCTTGCCCGAAGGGTAGCGCCCAACTAAAGCCCTTACCACAACGCAGCACTTAAAATCAGCCTTAAACCGTCATAATAAAAAAGCCGCCTATCAAACCCTATAAGGCAAAAACCCATAAAGTGACACCATGACAAAGCAATATAATCAAACATCGAACAAATGGGCGGACTGTGGCACTGAGAGCCGGTTTGACGACCGCTTGCGGTCGAGCCTTTGGCTTAAATTCTTTTAGCGCGAGCGTTGAAGCGATCGAGGACATAACGAGAACAAAAAAATGCCTCTAGGATAAGAGGCATTTCAGAAAACATATTTGTACATTAAGCGGTGATATGACTGCCAACCCAAAACGCGGCACCGGCTACCGTCGCAATCATCGCAAAGGCAGTAGCAATAATGAGGTTTTTAAGGGAACTCACTTCATTACGAACCCCTTGGATATCAGATTTTAGCTCATTACGAACACCCTGAATATCAGACTTCAGCTCATTACGAACCGCTTCAATTTTATCTGAAAGGTCATGACGAACCGCTTCGATCTTCTGATCGAGTTCTTTACGCGTATCATTTAACTGCTCTTGAGTGGCAGCATGAGCGGTTAGGTTGATCAGCTCTTCAACGCTTAATGTGACTTTGCTTGATTCAGACATAATAGAAACCTTATTTAGTTGTCTTTAGTTTACTGCATTACGTTACCGAAGTCATTCACGCCAGAATAGGCGTGAATGAGAGACATTTTCCACTAACTAATGGTTATATCCAACCACGCTCCGCAAATGACACCACATCTTCAAAAGACACCACGAAGTGATCGAGTACTCGAATATCAACCAAGGCTAGCGCGTCGGTCAGTCGTCGAGTAATACGTCGATCGGCTTGACTGGGTGTGGCATCACCGCTGGGATGGTTATGATAAAAAATGACCGCGCTTGCATTTGTGGCCAGTGACTCTTTGACCACTTCACGAGGGTAAACGGATGCGGCGTCAATGGTGCCGTTAAACATCTCTTTTGTGCGTAAAACCCGATGCTGACTATCAAGAAATATCACCCCAAACACTTCGCTTTCATTGGAAGCAAGTGAAGTCTGACAAAATGACTTCACCAATTCAGGGGAATTGAGTGGCGTCAGCTCTGACACAAACAACTTAGATTTTAAAATGCTCGCGGCATGGTTCAAGATATCTTTTTCTTCTACAGAGAAAAGGCTGTGATTAGAGTAGTTAGCAAGTACAGACATAATAGATCCCTTTTAATATTTAAAGTCGTGATGGGCGGAGCTCAGTCCGTGTTATTGGCCATACAAGCTAGTCAGAAGGTCTTTCGCTATTTCTTGATGCTTAGCGGTCGTTTCAACGTTTCTCTCTTCTTTTTTCGCGTAGGCGTAATCTTCTCGCATCTGTTTTACCGTCGTCACTCTGTCACATACGCTAATGCTCACCCCTTTTCCTTTCTGGCTTTCCTCCAAGATCAAAGAGTCGGTATAACCAAACTCCTTAAGTAAAATCTCATGCACTTTGACCGCTCGAACGCTCGAATTAAAGTCCGTTGAATTCACCCAGATAAGTCCTTTTGAAACCGTAGCTGAAACAGTCGAACGAACTGCACGTTCAACGACCCGACAGGAGATATCATTTTTTGGTGAGCTTTCGAGCCCAGCGGCGAAACGCTGGTCGCTGAACATCGGTTTAGAGAGAGTTGGGGTTGAGTATCGTTGTGCCATGAGGAGTTTCCTTTCTGTTTGAGTATCACTTTTATGGAGCCGCTTGGCTGTCCGGCAAGCGCTCATGGTTCTCAATGACAAGGGCGCGAAGCGTTCATATACCCTTGTTATTGGAGCTCTGAGCGAGCACGGTCAACAGCCTGCTAGCCCCATCAAATGGTGCGAGTCGAAAGGGAAATCGGCACATAAGGCAACAAGCCCTTACTCGAACTTAATGGATGTCAGTGAAAAGAGTGAGGAGGTACGAAGAACGGCAACGAGGAAGAATGACGAGGCGCTGGCGTTCAGGATTACAGCGATCTCCTTATAGATAGGGACTATTCTGGGGAGGCATACAGTGACTCACTAGGGTGATGCTAAAACAAAAACCTCACCAAAACCCTAACCATAAAGTTTGATGCACTTATGTTATTTCAACAGATATTTTAATCACCATTCCCAAAAACTCACTTTATATCTAAACCGTTCAACCTCATCATCAGTAAGTTCAGGAATTGCTTTTATAGGTATTTCTCTACGTTTGGGGGAGAGATTTCGTCGGCTTAGTTTTAGATGCTCTCACTTTTCTCTTTCTATGATTAATCACTGGCTAACATGATAATTAATATGATAATTAATAAATTAATTATTTACATAAAGTTTGAAATTTAATTATTAGTATATTTCTATTTTCGAGAAAAAATATTATCTTTAATTATGAGTAAACTCTCTATACTTCTCTTCTTCTTTCTTACTTTTCAAGTTCAAGCAGCCTCAAATTCTTCTCTTAATATAAGCGAAGAATTAAGTAACAGCGCGAGTTATACTAGCTTGTTTTCTCAGGCGGATGATGCTGAATATGTCCATCTTTATTATGGTGTCAATAAGCCAAAAGAAAAATTTTCAAATGAACTATCTCAGTCTATTGAAGACTGCCAGCTTTTTTTATGGTTTGACCACTCCGTTGCCCGCTACCACTTAATGATGAAAATCCCACAAGGAAAAAATAAGGAGAAGTTTTTAAATCAAACCCGTCAATATGTCCCCGATGCTTTCCTTTGGTCTTGGGCTGGGTACAGCGAGACACAGATAAAAGATGTACTGGCAGATTTTAAGTCAATTACACTTAAGGGTCTGGACCAAAAGTTACCGTCTCTTAGTTGGTCCGATAATAAGGTCACCTCCAATGACGCAATCTCAACTACGATTGTCGGTGAGTTAATCACCGCAGCTCAAGCTCTTAACAACGGATCACTTTCGAACTACACCGAGAATGCGACCTCAAGAGCTCAAGACTATGCGAACCAGCAATTGGAAAACAGCGTAACCGCGTGGCTTACGCCTTATGCGACGGTTGATTTTACAACGAACTTACTCCTGGATCCTAAAGCTCCCTCTGCCTCCTTGAATGCGCTTGTGCCACTCTATGATTTCGACTCACAATTATTGTTCACCCAGTTTGGTTATCAGTTGAACGACGACGACACCTTCTTAGGCCGTAAGTTTTTCAATTTCGGTCTAGGTGCTCGTTACTCCACGGATGAATACATTGTTGGATTGAACGGGTTCTTTGATCATGATATGACTCGTTCACACCAGCGCGCTAGCGTCGGCTTTGAAGGGTTTGCTGACTACTTCAAGTTAACGAGTAATTATTACTTCCCCCTTTCAGCTTGGAAAAACTCGCCTGATTTTGAGATGCACCAAGAAAGAGTTGCGAAAGGTTTTGAAGTCAATGTAGAAGGCTATCTACCTTCTTATCCTCACTTAGGTGCATCATTTACCTATGAGCAGTACTTTGGCGATGAAGTGGATATCTTAGGAACCAAAGACAAGCAGTCAGATCCATACGCAGGAGCCTTGAGCGTGGAGTACACACCCATTCCAATGATATCAATTAATTCAGGTATCACGAAAGCAAAAGGCCAAGATTTCAGAGTAAATGCCGGTATCGATTTGACGTACCGTTTAGGTGTTCCATGGGATAAACAGGTCTCTCCTGCTTCTGTAGATATCACTCGTCAGCTTGATGGTAATCGTTATGATTTGGTGTCGCGAAACAATAACATTGTTTTAGAGTATCGAGAAAAAACAACCTTCACTGTAAGCTTGAAAAGCCAAAGTATTTTAACGCTAAATGCAGGTGATGATTACCAGCCTCTCATTCTGGGAGTTGTCATTAATGATGAGAAAGCGACAGCCATTCCGGTCACTCAATCTCAGAGTCAACAATCTGATTTAAGGAAGGTTCCAGCACCCACTGATTATCAAATAAGTTGGACGCTACCACCGGCGCTTTTAGCCCCCTCAACACTAAATAACCTACAGGCGTTCGAAATTTTGCCTCCCCCGATCCCGGGTAACTATGAGTACCAAGCGATTGTAACCCAGAAAAGCAGTGGAAAGTCGCAGACCGTAACGGGTGTCCTAACCGTTGAGTTAGATAACGCCTTGACTGAAGTGCACTGGACTCCCACATCGCTCATAAACATAAGTAAGTCTTCAGCAAGCTTTGAAATAACAAAAGTCGTGAACAGTCCAAAGTTGCGTTCCGCACTTAAGCGTTATCTTGACCAAGCCGGGGCTACCTTGACACCTAGATTAATGCAGCACACGAATATTCTGAATATAGATTGGGCAGCGCCAAATATCACGCTAAGCACTAAAGAGGGACAGACCTTATCCTCTCTTTTAACACTCGAAGGTGATCCTGTAATAGCACTAGTATATCTCTTGGGTTTTGGCGAGATAGTCGTACCAATCATTCTCACAGATAGTAACCTTGAGAGCTCCCCATTGAACATTGGTAGTGATGTGACGGCAACCTTTGGTGAGGCGAACTTCACTCAAGAGGCAACCGGTGGTAATGGCGGTGCGGTGACGTACCGCTCAGGCAATGAGAA
>NZ_JACJFF010000016.1:73732-76614 GCF_014164465.1 Vibrio sp. SG41-7
TGTCGCCACGGTGGAGGCCAATGGTGAAGTGACCCTTGTGGGTGTCGGCTCTGCGGTGATTACGGCGACTGAAGCGGCGTCGGCGAACTTTGCGGGGCAAACGGCGACGTACACCGTGACGGTGACACAGGCAACCTCAGGCGATGCAGGCTTCTCCCCATTGAACATTGGTAGTGATGTGACGGCAACCTTTGGTGAGGCGAACTTCACTCAAGAGGCAACCGGTGGTAATGGCGGTGCGGTGACGTACCGCTCAGGCAATGAGAATGTCGCCACGGTGGAGGCCAATGGTGAAGTGACCCTTGTGGGTGTCGGCTCTGCGGTGATTACGGCGACTGAAGCGGCGTCGGCGAACTTTGCGGGGCAAACGGCGACGTACACCGTGACGGTGAACTATGCCACCGTTAGTGTGAGAGGACAAACATGGCTCCCAGCGCTCCCTACCGAGGTCTATTCGTCATTAGGTGTTACATATGACGCAGAATATTCAGAGGATGGGCGTTCTATAGGACAATTTACTCAATATAAGGCAGAGTCCATCTGTTCAAATATTGTGATAAATGGTCAAAATAACTGGCGACTGCCGAATGCAAGTGAAATTAGACGCCTATATGCTGAGAAGGGAAATATGTCCGTATACGGTTGGCCGACCGATAGCCTCTACTACGCAAGTCGGTATAAGCCTTTCCATCAAGCTACCATCATAGACCTCTCCAACGGTCTTGATTTGCAAACCCGCCAATTACAGCGGCCAGCTTACGTGGCTTGTGTTTTCGGAGACTTTTAAAAACGAAAATGACCTCTGGAGAGAAAATAAGGTAGATATTTTAATAAACAATAAGATAGAAGTTATTTCTGTTTAAAATACATAAATCTCTCTGATAATTAATGTATTTATCTAACACCCCTAATAAATTTAGGCCAAGGCAGGTGAATATCCAATAAGTATTCAGGATGAGAGAGAAACTACTTAAAGAGCGCCTCGTGTGGCGTTGGGTTATATTCGCCTTAGTGTTTGGAAGGTTAAAAATGGTGAAAAAATCAGTTCTGTTCTACGGTATTTTTGATGAAATACTAAAAGAAATAGCTATTGGATGCTACAAACACCCAGGCGAGAAGTTCTATCTACAGCCGAAAACCAGTGAGGCTATTAAAACAATCGAAGATGTATTGTTTACTCGCCACCCTTGGTATTTTAACTTTGACTTCCTAACGTACACTTATTTACAGAACTCCAAGTTAAAAGCATAACGGGGAGTTGATTCCAATCGCCACTGAAATATTCGCGTGAGGATTTCACGCCCTGCAATCATTACTCCTTTCAACACTCTCACCATTTCATTTTCGTCATATAAACTGCTTTTGATAGCTCCAGTCCTCAAATCAAAAGAAAGAACTTAGTAAGGCTTACAGGCCTGATTCTTACGTAGACTAAAACACCACCCATCATCTCATTAAACCGCTTTCATTCCCCTTTGTCCTTCGCTTCTAAAATCCCTTGAGCAAGTAACGGTAAACCTTGTCTTTCTTTTAGACGTCTCAACGAACACCCTCCCAGTTGTTGAAATTAACGTATGCCCCAACAGGCCGCTACGCATCAACTCTGGCAGCCGCATCTTGAGGATCTTTTCATAAACACCTTTATCAAGATCAGTTCCATCAATGTTCTTTGAAATGTACTTAGCGATATAGCCCGTAGCAGAGCCTTTTGATGGGTCTCCCTTGATTTCAGTAAATAGGTGCTCAGTCGCGCCTTTTTCTTTACTATCTTCTCGTAACGCATATTCCTGCATAACCTCTATCATTTGGCGATAAGATTCCGGCTCCACAAACAATAATAAATGCCAATGTGGTATGCCTGCCGTCATGTTGTGGCTCTGCTACACGGAAACCGTAAAAACGGGCCCCTAAACGATTCAGTTTTGAACGTATGCAGACCTTATTTAAGTAAGAGTGAGAAAAGTTGCTACATGTTTAAGTTCTTGAGCAAGATCTTCAAATCTCCCTGCTCTAACCATTAATTCAGCTTTACGTATCTTCGGATCAGAGATGCCTTTTTGTGCTAATTCAAGCAATGATACGAATTAGTAATTTGGTCAATTATGTATTGAGTTTGCTTGTTCTTAAGAAAATGAACAGGCTTATTATTATTTTGATGCCCACCACTCGCTTTATGTAGGTCATTTAATGAGTACAAGTCGTCTAGAGCATCTATGAGACTTGAGTGTATATTGCGGTTAATAATCCCTACACTGGATTTTGCCATTGCCGATTAACGAGAGGGTAGCTCGGTGTCAAACGTTTAAGAACGTTGCATATTGTATAGAGTGCGGTTTTTACAATCAGCTTGCCTCACCCATGAACGTAGACAGGATTGGGACAAAAAAATTCCAAAGAAGACACGCAGCTCCAGAGTCAAACTAAATTATTAACTAATTTAGATTCGTTTTATTTGTAACTATTGTAGTTTGGCCACTCAATCAAATGCGAATGAGAATAATTACCATGAATTATTTAAAGAAAATCATAGTTTCTTCGTTTTTCCTCTCTCCAATACATTGTTATTCCACAGAAATTAGAGGGGAAGCTTTACAATCGAATGACTCTTACGAAAATAAGATTAGTAATAAAAAATCGTTAGAGTTAGAAGCATCCGGCTGTACTGGGGACTCCTCTTGGATTGATTACCCTTCCTTACCTCAAGAGCCTACAGAAACGAGTAAATCCGATACTAATTGCAGTTTTATGCAGTTTGCCTGGCAATCTTTTGCTTATTATACCAGTGACAAGACACCGGATTTATTCTTGAATATGATGCCGAAAGACAGAATATTTAAAGAGATACCCGATAGTTGGGACAATAAAGGTGATCAAGGATTAGT
>NZ_JACJFF010000170.1:0-7589 GCF_014164465.1 Vibrio sp. SG41-7
AAATTAGCTTCGGAACGACCTCAGATGCAGGCGATAAATTCCGTAGTCGTATCCACACACTCATCGAAACTTGCAAAAAGCGCGGCCTATCAGCAATGTCAGTTCTGAGTGAAATCATCACGTCAATCGTTGAGAAGAAACCGTACCCGAACGTTTTTGATCTATAAACTGCACATGCTTCTTCAGGCATGGTAAGTCAAGATACCTCGGTGAACGTGTACAATCGGTTTACCCTTACGACGTCCAGCAAAGATATAAGGGTGATTCGCCACCTTGGGTATAGACCGTAAAATCTCGATCATGTAATCACTCAGATAGATAACATGACTACTACCGTTTTTCGTATGTGGAATAGTAAGAGTTTGTTCCTCCCAATTGATGTCATTCCATAAGCGAAATCTCAGCTCCTTATCGCGCAGTCCAGTTAGAAATAGCAGAGCAAGAAAAGCCCCTGTGTGCCTATCTGGATACTCCAAGGCATAACGAACGAAGTCCTTTAATTGAACTTCCGATAAGTAACCCGTGCGCACGTTATCTTCTTTCATCAAGCTCACTTTATCCGCTACTAAAGGCGCATCCATCAACTTGTAAGCTTGACGGTTTACCGTTTTCAAAAGCGCTAATACACGATTAATCGTAGCTACAGCATAAGGTTTCCCTGTTGTCTTACTGATAGCTCCCTGCATTTCCATTTGGATCTTAACGATATGTGCCGCCGATAATTCATTAATGGGAACATGAAATATCGACTTAGCATGACGGAACCTCGCTTGATCATCTTTCCAGCTTCGCTTTTGCTTAGCCAGTGGCAAATAGACTTCATTAAAGAACCGTTCAAGGGTCATAGAAGAATCCGTCTTTTCAGTATCACGCTCGATTTTCGGATCAACACCCTCAAGGATCTGCTGCCGATATTCTTTCGCTTTCTTGCGCAAGGTGATTAGGTCAGTGTCATTGAGCCGCCCTAAACCGATCGACGCCTTGCGACCAGTTACAGGGCTAGTAAACCTGAATATGAACCTAACTGAACCCGTTCTCTTACCCACCAAGCAGCGAACACCCACAGGCAGACCAGAGTCTTTCATAGCAGATAAATTAATTTCGTAATCGGTGGATTTAGCGTTGGCAGGATTGGGCTTGAGATTGTTGAGGAAAGTGGTGGTAAGTCGTTGTGATTTGCTCATTCAAACCTCCTTAAAGCATTAATTCTTAATATTATTAAATGCTTGAAGGAGGTTTTATTTCGGTCGTTTTTCATACAACACAGTTAGACGTTAAGTTGAATTCTAAGAGGTGATTACTTGAGGCATTACTCCAATACCCAACTGTTCTTTGGTGGAAGGTGACAACTCATCAACTCTATCGTAAATCCAATCAACGAGTTTCTCACCGTCCATCACAGAAACATTTTCACGCTTAGCGAATTCTAGAGTAGAGTTAGCCACAGTAGCTGTAGTAATGAGCCATTTATCAACATGCTCATCTTCTTCGATAGCTGCAAGTTGACGAATCCCCCACCCACTAGTTTCACCTCTATGGTGCTTAACTTGAATAAACACTCGATTACTCGATACAGGGTCAGTGCGACTTGCTTCAATATCAACATCAGAAATGTCTGAGGTCTTATTTTTAGCAGCGATATGAGCTGAATACCCCTCCAATTCCATAAGCTCTTTAACCAACCTCTCCAAGCCATAACCACCACTTTCTAGCGTAGTTGAACCACTTCTAAGCTTTGCAAGTAATGTTTCTTTAAAGTCAGCAACTTGCTTATCTTTCTGTTGCTGAAAAATACTATCAAAGCAAACTTGGTTGTTATCTTTTAACTGAGCAACATATTCCTCAATTTCACCTGCAAATTCATTCAGTGAGGCAATGGTCATTCTGATTTTTAATCGACTCTCCAAAGCTTGAGACAACTTTGAACGCGGGATCTTAATAGCTAAACCATTTTCGTCCTTAAAATAGTCAACATTAAGACGGTTAGCACCATAGCCACCATTCTCATCAAAGGATTTACCCTCTCGAACAATCCCAACAACTATCGCGCGATGTACAGGAACTACAACTATATCTCCAGGCTTAGCATGGAAAAATCGAGAGATTTGGTTTCTTTGTCGACCAAGGTTGATCTGTTCGTCTTCAACGTATTTCATTAAATCTTTAAAGTCGCTGAAAGACGACATCTCAATACAGTCCCACCCATACCCAGCTAAATTTTTAGAAATCAATTCACTTGGGCTTCGAACCAAAATTATCTTACTCACACTTTCCCCTTAAAGCTCATGAGAATTCGCAGACCGAACTTCACTACAAGAACCACCAACATATTAATAATAACCAGTACAACAGCGGCCTACGGCAAGCTGTTGTACTGGTTATTATATATTTAATATCAATACTCTATCCGAAACCTAACTCTCAATTCATCCCACCATATTCACGCAATCAACTAGCCACCGATATCAAAACCTCAATCAAAGCTCATAACTCACATAGCATTCCCATCAGCATCATTGGTTTAGATCTACGGTGACACTTCACTCAGTAGTCAGCGACTGTTAGCGCAGAGCAATAGCCAGAGAGTCACTCACTGAGGCTGTAGCATCGATATACACCCAACGAGGGTTAGTAATAGCGGTAGGGAGCAGGGAACCAGTTTGAGTAAGGCAAGCAAATTTAATAAAAACACCTAGACTTAAAGTTCGATGTCCAAGCTTGAGGAAAGTATGCATGAGTATGTCAAAGGGAATTAAACAATTCGGCAAAAACGTAGGGCAAAGCTCGACAGAATTAATGAGTACACATATCGAAGATGGGTTCACGTTAGAACAGGCTAAACGAGCAACCGATATCGCTATGACTCATAAGATTGATCATTATGTTGACGAGCATTTTAACGATAAAAGTGCTGCTGAAATTACATCTAGCCTTTCTGGGTTTGGTAAAGAAGACTAACCCTCAACTTAAATTAGTAAGTTGTGCCAAAATGTGTGATTAGCTGTTGATGTGTATCCCCAACGAACTAATCACACACTACTCATCAGCCACCATCCGATAGGGCTTTAGCGCCAATTCATAAAAACGATCTTTTCTCTAAGCCAGAACCCCATAGCACCGTAAAGTCACCATGGCCGTACCATGGTTCTCTGACTCTACAGCCCTTGGTAATACTGGCTTGCGAGATTACAGAAGTTTGCATTTGTTGGATTTACTAGGATTCCCTTGAGCACAGAATCGTCATGCGATGAACCATAGATGTACCATGGGCAAAAATTTGAAGCGCGATAAAGTGTGTCTATCGGAGAGATTTTTACTGATAACAGGAAAAGGAAACTGAGGTAAGCTTTTGATTGTGCTAGATACAACAAAGCCCCGACTTTCGTCGAGGCTTTGTCATTTAAATATGGTACCGGTAGGCGGACTTGAACCGCCACGCCCGAAGGCAACGGATTTTGAACCCCTCACATTGTCTTTTAACTAACTGTATTTACTAGGATCTTGTTGGATATTAAAGACCGTGGACTGGGATTCTATTGGATCTAACTTGCACATTTCGAGTACAGAATCGAAAAGCAGTACATTGAGTAAGACCAGATTATAGAAACTGGTCTTACTCCAGCCTACAATCTATAACTCAGAATATTTCTGAGCTAACTCACTGCTAAAAAGTGCTTTAGCATTGTCAGCTTCTCGAATGGATTTCCTAACAGCAGGTTCCATCAAATCCAATACCATCAAAACCTTATCATCAAGCGATGCAATCGACTCAATTCGACGATATTTATCATGGTGCTTTTCAGCATACTCCGCTAGTCCCTTCAACTTAGGTAAAGCATCGCTCAGATGCAAGCTATGAGGATCAACAATATCTACAGCTAGATTACCATCAGGTTTTCTAGCAAAGAAAATAAAATCCGGTCTCAATAGCTTATATTCGTCATTATCTACATAGGAAATACCCAAACTATCTTGACTTGAACGAGCTGGGTTTCGATACCAAGCTTCAAATCCATCACGAGATCTTTCAACTTCAATGACTTTAGTTTCCCATGGGTTTAGAAAAGTAGGAAAAAGCCCGTCATCTTGCGACATTAAGTGACTTGCAAGCATTGGTAAAAGGGTTTCTTTTCCATCTTCAAGAAGCACTGTAGGTTCCATCCAGGATTTAGGGATGATTAGATCGACATCTTGAGGCTCTTTACTCATCTCTCTAATTTGTCGATATGTCTCCTGACGAACATCAGTTAAGTCTTTAATATCAATGCGATAATTACCAAACCAACCGCTAGCCATTTTTTCAGCTTCTGAATTCAAATAATCTGAAACATCTTTAACTAACCCAAGAGCAGCAATATCTATATATGCTTCAATTAATGCTTCTTCTCTAGAGTCGGTTGATTGATTTTCATCCGCTAAATGGTCAGCATAAGTTTTAGCAAGGTCAGGACTAAATAAGCGTGCTGCACGTTTATACGAGTCTTCGATTACCGCATAATCAGCTTCTTCAACGAAGTCGTCAAAGGACATACTCTTACCACCTAAATCAGCTCGTAGGCTCTTACCCTCTACTGTAAGTACATCTTTTCGTGCTTCTTCAATCTCCGAAGAGTATCTAGTACACGCAGCATTTAACACCTTGTGCATTTCAGAATGAGCTATTTTACCTGCGTTCAGCATCAACTCATCTTGAGCTAATTCATGAGCAAGAGCGGTTAGACGCTTTATAGGTTTAGCTATCTTTTGAGGTAAAACTTGCGAAGGGATTTCAGCGAAAACAGACCAAATATCTTTCGCAACTTTCTCATTAGGCTCAACTGTTACAGGATTAATCAGAACTCGACGCCCTTTAATCTCACTTTCCCCATCACTAAAGCTACCGTGCATCAATGAGTTAGCAACAGACTCTACCGATTTTTTGTCAAAGAACGGCAGCATACAATCTACAGCATTCAATCTGTCATTACCGGGAATACGTCTAGCTAGTGGAGTACGAACCATACGCCCAAGCAATTGCGTTATATGAGTTTGGTCTTTAGCTGGTCTGAATGAGACCATGACCTCTGCACGAGGGCAGTCCCACCCAGTGCTTATCGCATCTTTAGCAATCAACACTCGAATTTCAGTATCATCTTGAACTCGCTCTGGTTGGGTGTAGTAGACAGTATGACTTCCAAAAGTAAGAGTTTTTCTCTCACCAAATACATGAGCAATATTCACACTCTTTAGGTCAGGCCAGCGTTCAAAAATTGTATCTAATGCTCGACTAACATCTTCAGCTTTAGGCTTGTTAGGTACTTGAAGAATCATCAAAGGAAGCATTGGATCTAAGCCTTCAGCCTCTGTGTAATCATTCCATGCTTTACTAGATTCAACTATTTTATCAGTAGCTCTACGAACAAGAACCGTATCAAATAACCCCGATTCATCAGGAACATCCAAGACTATAGTATCCTTCAGTAAGCCAGATTCTTGAACCTTAGACGGATCAACTTCAACATTCGGCAGAGTACTTCGACCTTGTGCAACGCTCATTGCTTGGTTAAAGCGATCTACAGTAGCTGAAATCCCCCATACAACAGGAATAGCAGGTACTGAGCCAGCACCATTAATCAGTCTTTTTACTATTGTCGACTTGTCACTTTGGGCTGCTTTGCTCTTAGTACCCATTCCTCGGTGAGCCTCATCCAAAACGAGATAAAGCGTTAGACTAGGGTCTTCAATAGTATTACGAATAACTTCCCATATGGTGTGTGAGCGAAAATCTGGTCGAGTTTCAGGGAAAAGATCACTTTGACCACTATCGCCACCATCAGGATCATAACCGCGGACTAGTAAACTATTTTTACTGAGCTTTTGCGTGTTTAAAAAATACACCTTTCCAGCTTCGAACTTCTCCAAGCTAAACGTATTTTCAACAACAACCAAATCTGTATGATTTAGCTTATCCGCAGCCTCCATCAATCGAAAGCGCGTCTGTTCATTCAATGATGGATCATCACTAAACCAAATGACAACAGCTCCGGGATCAGCTTCAAAATCAAATTCATCATCACCATAGAACAACGCTTCAAATGCAGCAGCAGCCATAACCGTCTTACCTGCACCAGTTGTCGCTGTTAATGAGAACGCATGAGCATCACCGTCTTCATGCCAACGCTTCTTAGCTTTACTAAGGTTATTCAGCGAGTCATGAACAGCCTCACGTTGATAGTCTTTTAACGTAAATTTCACGACTTACTCTCCATTAGTAAATTGAAAGTTATTCAAATATGATTCATACAAACGAACCACTTCAACACTCTTCGGCAAATTACGAACTACTGACTGAAAGCGGCGGTCATCATTAGTGACGATATAAGCAATTCTTACATTTTTATTCCGAGTTACCTCAGAGCTGAAAGCTTTTGCTTTATCCAAATCCATCAAAACACCATACATTTCACACACGTCCCAACCTTTCGACGGTATCTCGTCAATTCTTCTGCCTTGAGAGCCAGCTCTCAACCAAAGTAAAGGGGCTATCTTGGAAAAGGCTAGATTATGAGAAATAGATAAAGGAGTCTCATAAGTTAAGGTAAAAAATTCAGCATTTTCTCTAAAGCCCTCTTTTAAAGAAAACTCATCAATGAATTTATAATTACCCGAATTGTACTCACCTGAAACTTCCTCTCCATCAGAGTTAATACCGGTAATAGCCGCTTGAACTCGAGGTTTTGTAATGTAGTCACAAATCCCTAACTTTTCCCAGTCAGCATCTCCCGGTCGAAGACCTCTCGTTCTAAGCTCTTTTTGCTCATCAGGGCCGACCTCATTATTCGTCACTGAGATACACTGACGACTTCCACCATCTTGCCTGTTTAACCTCATCAAAGCATGTGCAGTCGTACCTGAACCTGCAAAGAAATCTAACACTGTGGCATTCGTGTTATTCTTAACGATCATCCTCAATGCATCTTCTACTGCATATAGTGACTTGGGAAATGGAAAGGTTCTATTCGGAAGTAATGCTTTTATCAAATTACTTCCATGTGATTGAGCGTTATGGGAATCTCTATTCCATTGAGTCGTCGGCATTGATGCTTTACCTTCGGCATAAGCCAATTCAACTGAACCATCCTCTCCATGACCAGTTATAAGCAAAGAACCTTTTTCAATATCTTCAATTGGACCACTAGTTAAATAATAAATGGTGGTCTTTACTTTTGTCTTTCCTGAGCGAACGGCTTTCACATATCCATTATCTAACCGTTCTTTTAAAGTTGAAACAGTTAAACCCCAGTTCATATCGATATTTCCTTTTTCTCTTATTGGGAATATCGTATCGCAGTTTTCCATTTTAGGTACTAATTTATAATCATCTTCTGGTTTTAGAGGTGCCCCAATACTAACTATTTTGCTAGTTTTTTTATCAACATAAATTGGGTAGAACTGCTCCGGCCCTCCTTTCTTTGTGCCTCTAGCTGTAAGTGTTCACCAAGCCCCTATTGACAGAAAAAGTGTGACACTCAGCACTTGATCCACTTTTTACTATTGAGTGATCATTCCAGTGCTTCATCCTGTTTGTTATGAGCAGAAAGAAAGCCCCT
>NZ_JACJFF010000171.1:0-7337 GCF_014164465.1 Vibrio sp. SG41-7
ATCAGTGGTATGAGCGTCAAAAAGGCAATTGGAAAAGCAGCTACCAAGGTGTGGTCAGAAATACGCTTGAACACTACCTCCTCCCGCACTTTGGAAACACGTTGGTTTCTGAAGTGTCATTATCCAAACTTGCAAAAAAGTAATCCATTGGCTTACACTTCATTTATGCATACAATCGTTGAATTACCCGAATACAAGAAACGAGTTGAAAAGCTCCTTTCTGAGGATGAGAACAAGCAAATCATTAATTATCTAGCAGAGCACCCGAAAGCCGGTGTCTTAATGCAAGGTACAGGTGGAATTCGTAAGCTCAGGTGGGCAAAAGAGGGCAGTGGTAAAAGTGGTGGTGTAAGAGTTATCTATTACTACCATAGTGAAGAAATACCATTGTTTATGCTTTCTCTCTTTGGCAAAAACGAGAAAGCTAACTTATCTAAAGCTGAATGTAATGTTCTTAATAAACTAACCAAAATACTTGCAGACAGTTACGGGAGGCAATCATGACTAATGCATTTGAAAGTATCCAGCAAGGTCTAATGGAAGCCATTGAATTCGCAGATGGCGAAAACAAAGAGGCTACAGTTCACAAGTTTGACTCTGTTGACGTTAAAGCGGTGCGTAATAATGTAGCAATGACTCAGACTGAGTTTGCATCTACATTTGGTATCAGTCTAGGTACATTACGTCACTGGGAGCGTGGAGATAGAACACCAAGAGGTCCTGCTTTAGTGTTACTGAATGTACTTGCGAAAGATCCCCAAGCAGTAATCAGAGCTCTTGCTTGAACTCCCCCCTAAAGGAGTGTTAATTCCTATCGTCGGTGACATTTGCGCTCTACCATTAGAATAGAGTCGGCTTACATTGTCTCTTATAGGCGTTTAACATGTTGGTCGTCCCTACCACCGAAAGATTTATGCTGGTGACCTTAATCCCTCAAATGGAAGCGGGCACGCCTAAAACACAGATAACGGCTTGACGTCACCACTGAACATTGGCTAACTTTATAAAAACAGCCGTACACGGTTGTCTTTAAAATCAATATTGCCATGTTCTGGCACTAAGCGAGATAAGTATTGCGGTCTCGCTTCAACCTCGCCATTAAAGTACTGCCTTATAAATAACGGGAAATGGCCGTCCCCTTTACACTCAACTGCACCATGACAGCACCTTCTTTGTGCATCATGCAGTGTCACTCGCGAGACCTTCATACTCTCGCTCACTAACTGGCGACCCATGCCAGACGCGCTCAATGCCGTCTTTAGCTATTGGCTCACTCATCATGACACGGAGCTTCGCCTCACTAAAATGCAAAAGAAACAGCTCTTTTGGCGATTAAAAAAGAGAAAGCTACGCCCTCGCGCAGCCCGCTTGTGAGCATCATCTGGCCTTCTTTGATAGCGTCATGACGCATCCCAAGCAAATTATTGAGACCAAGCAAGCGCTGGCGATATGTCAACTGCCAATACCTGCACCCTTTCTCTGTGTTGAGGTCAACAAAGACAGCAACCGCGTTCAAATAGAGCGAGACAACGACATCATTCCTTTCGCGCTCCCTAAGGGTATGAACATCGATATAGCCCTGACCCCAGAGGCCAAGCACTCACTGGAATCGATCGCGCACACAACGCATGTCAGGAGACAATAATGTTTGATCGGTTTTGCACTTAAAACTGGTAGAACTGGCTATTTTTGAAGCTAAAGTTTGATCGTTTTTAAGAGATTTACCATTCTCAAAGAGCCCAAAAAGTACAATAAAGATTGTTACATAAAGATTGATCGCTTTTAAGCTCATTTTTGGACAAAAGCACGTTAGAGTACAGGCTCTAATGCGCGAGATTTGGATTAGAAAAGTATCTTGAAGCCTTAAACGTTTGTTATATTCGTAGCCTATTGATTAAAAAGCCGTTCTACCGTCTTCATTGGTAAGAACATACGAATACGCCCATTATGTTCGCACAATATTTCAAAACCAAACTTCGTATAGAACGCTTGAGCAGAATCTGTAAGACAGTCCACAACAATTGCGTATGCCCGCATGTGATGATTAACTTCCCACAAATATTTCAGGGCACGAATAAGGCTAACCTTTCCGAGTCCAGAGCCATGAAACTCTTTGTGCACTGCTAATTGAGCCAAAAGAAAAACAGGGATTGGATATCTAGGAAGTTTCTTTGTTAGTTGTGCCGGTAATGTTTCTCGGCTGATTGAACTCGGTGCAACACTATAAAATGCACAAATAGCGAATTTTTGATTTAGCATTGGTTGAGCACTAGGTAAAACCATTGTTCGGCTGATGCCTGCTTGCATGTGCTTTGCAGCTTGAGTTTTGATAAAAGTGTTTAACTTTTGCTCACCACAATCAAATGAGTTTCGGTCATGCTTTGATTTGCTAAGTTCTATGAACTCTTTACCCCAACTCACTTAATGCCACTCTCATCTGTAAATTTGGCAGCATCAAGCAAAGCTTGATTCGGAACTTTCGCTTTATTACACGCAGCCATAAACTCGTCAAAGACACTGTCTTTGACCATAATACTTTCATGCTCTTCAATAACATGAGTCGCATCTTCGTCCATAAGCCTCACAACATATTCAGTAAGACTTTTTAAACCAAGTAAAGCCGATGCCTTTTCGGCTTTTGCCTTGATCTCTTCATCAAGGCGGATATCTAAACGTGCCGTTGCCATAACCCCTCCTACGTACGGATGAATGCCGTAATTCATAGGTGACTATAGTGCAAACTTAAAGCAAATTCAATTTGTACGGAAGTTTTACGGAGCGAGAAAGAATATAACATTCTTAAACAATCTTAATTGGAATTACTCAAACTATATTGACCTCTGACAACGCAAAGTGAGACCCTATCTGTCTATATTGATGATGAGCAAGCGATGTTTAGCGATGGAGAGCAGATGTATTGCCATTCACTGGCGCCATTGCGCGCCTACCGAGAAAAACAGCAACAACATTTTGAGTTAGAAGCAAAAGCAGTGATTGATATTCTTGAATTTAAAGCCGAAAGGGACAATTATGAACTACTCGCGGCTAAAGCCACCGAGTTTCCCAATTGATGACGCGAAGCGTTGTCAATCATTGTTGTGAGATGATTTCTTTGACGATGTTTGCTCCCTGTGGGGAGTCTTATTTCAGCCAAACTAATTTGGGGAAACCCTATAAAGGGTAACATCTAACCATCCTGATTTTTATACTGATGCCAGTTCCTACACCAGTGCAGCTATGCTGCTAATTTCTTCCGCCTGTGCACCACTTTCTTGCGAGTTTTTGCCTTGTCAGCAAACATTTCCTCTTTGATGTAAATGACGGTGCGCTTACGAAGTACGAATGAAGCATTTTCATCCGCATTTTGTTTGTTACCACAATCCAAGCAGATAAACTCTGCTTGCGTTGGGCGATCTGTATTTAAACTGCCACAACAACTACATTCCCTTGAGCTATTTACAGGGTTGATGTCATTAATGGCAACCTTGCCAGCATCAAGTGCCTTATACTCAATAAACGTGGCAAGTTGACCAAGCGAAACATCCAATAGCGAACGGTTTAGTCCACTTTTGGCTCTAGCGTGGTTCTTCATGAACTTACGTCCTGATGCATCACGTTTAGGCTTTGCCTTGCGCGTCATACCCTTGAGATTTAGCTTTTCTAAGCCAATAATTTCCCTTGAGTGAGCAACAAGCTCTTTGGATATATGGTGGTTATGGTTGGTGCGACAGTCTGAGTTTTTGGTGTCAATGCGCGCAATTTTGCGGCGCAGTTTCTCTTGACGACTAGACTCACAGCTCTCAAGTGATAAGCCTGAACAAAACGATCTGTTTGGATTTGATGACGTGTAATGCCATTAATGATAGTCAGTAAGTACTCAGACGTCGCGCAGGAAAAAAGCTTGATAACAAGATCGGGGCTGTCGATAAGTAATGATTCTACAATCAACATGCTAACGAAGTTATCGAGTGTTTTACCCGCTATTTGTGGGCATTATTTACTGCAATTGGTATTAATCTCCACAGCGTACGAAAATAAGAAACTTAAGCGACACGTGATCTATAAAGGAAACGAACATGAATCTAGGAAAACTGCGAGAGTGGGCGGGTATTGCGACCTTTGAGCGTGGCGAGTGGCTAGCCAAACACCAACACGTTCTTCACTATCACAACCACAACAGACACATTACCGCGCAGGTACAAGGCACATACCTGTATGATGTTTCTATCTCCGGTGGTAATAACGTTGAATGCACATGCCCAGCCGCCGCTTATCAGCCGATTTGCAAGCATGCCGTCGCCACATTGCTGGTGCATGGCGGGCATTACGCACAAGCGCAAACACCACTTGAAGCGCCCGCTCTCACCCTACCGGACGATGTTAAGGTGCACCAATGGCTTGCTTCACTTGATAAAGAGCGTTTGCTTGAGATGCTTCACAACCAGATTACCGATAACCCAACCCTGTTTGAAGCACTGCAATACCGCTGCTATGTGGACACACACAATGAGTCGCTCACCACTAAGCAAGTAATCGCCCTGATTGATGAGGCCTTACCCTATGACTCGGCATGGGAGTACGATGAAGCCCATGCCTATTTTGATTCATTGAATGATAAATTCCATGCGCTCGACCATGCCCTTGCAGCCCTGCCCAATGAAGATGCTTACCTTGTGGCTTGGCATGGGATCAAACGCCTTAATACCATCTGTATCGACTACGTCGATTCCACCAGTGGTGGCTATCAGACCACCCTAGCGCTATTTTCACAGCACATGATAGACGCTTTGACTGACAGCGATACGGCACTCACTGATAAACTCTCTTTCATTATTCAAGTGATTGAAGCTCAAATTGATATCGATGAATCATTCTTAAAAACACTGGAGAACAAAGCACCCGCGCTCAGTCTGGCTCTGGCTCAAGCCCTTCAATCTGACGCTCTGGTAGAGCACTTACCCCCCTCTACCACCAGTGATATTTGTCGCCACTACTGTCAGGCTAGCGCCGCTAAAGAACAGTGGCAAGACGCCATTGCTTGGCTACTCAACACAGAGTTGCGTTGGCACGATTGGCTTAAAATGGGACAGTATCACCTCAAGCTTGCACAATACTCACAAGCACAACACTGCTTAATCCAGGCGGAAAACGCACTTCAAGATCCTGACCATTCTTCACTCATTGACTTCGCTTGTGAATTGGCGACTTCACAAGGGCAAAATGCCAAAGCATGGCAGATCCGTTGGCAGCAATTTGAAGTACGCCCTCACTTTGCAACGCTACAAGCGCTCCAACCCTTAATGGCAACCGAAAGAAAGCAAAGGGAGCAACAACAATCGGATGTGATTGAGCGACTACTGAAACACGCCAAATCGAGCACTCGCCACAGTAGGGGGATTGAGCTACTGGTCAACACAGCACTGGACTACCATCGAACCGACATCTTGCTTGAGTGGGCGCACCACGAGGCCATTGACTCACACTTAAGTGTTCAAGTAGCAGATGCTCTGACCCCAAAACACTATGATATGGCGTGTAAGCTGTATCGCACAGCCATTGAAAACAAGGTGGAACAGACAAATAATGGGGGCTACCTCGAAGCGGTAAAACTCATCGCGCGATTTAAGACGATGGCCAACGACGATAAAGAGCAACATGACCTCACCTGGCACCGACTGGTCAAGCAGCTAAAGAAGACAATGAGCAGAAAGCGTAACTTTATCCGGTATTTGGATGAGCGCTTTACGGTTCAATAAACCAGCAAGCCTTTTCCGGGGCGCTAGAGAGCGCCTCAACGCAGTCCTCAATCGCGCGACTCGGCCTTCACGTTTATAACTCAGAAGGCCTAGAGTGATTTGGTTAAGTCGCTGATTCTCGCCATCAACACCAATCGATCTATGCTCGATTCTTTAAAGCCAAACTTTGTATAGAAAGACTGAGCATCATCGTCCAAAGCATGAACTAATATACCAGCCCCACCGACCACTTCCATTGCTGCCATAGAGCGCAAAATACAATCTTTGAGCAAACCAACAGCGATATGTTTACCTTGATATTTCAAATCAACGGCAAGTCTCGCCAGTACAACCATTGGTATTGGGTCGGGGCTATTTTGTTTTAAAGCACTAAAAGCGATATCTCTCGATACCGAGCCCATTGCGATAGCGTAGTAACCCACTACCGCGTTCTTTTCGGAATCAATGACGACATAAGTTTTCGCACTACCACGGTTTTGACTTTTTAGGGCTTGTTTCTTAAGCCAAAGATCGAGAGATTCAACACCACAACAAAAGGAATTGATGTGATCACTGCCTGTAAGTAAACGAGGTTTAATCAATCCCAAGGCGACTTCCTTTGGAATAAATCTTGAACACCCTCAAGAATTTTAGGTGGTTCATCAAACGCTTTTTCAAAAGCATCAAATGCCGCTTGTTCTAATCTAAAATCTTTCTGATCGGCCAGTACTTTTTGAGCTTCATTCAAAGCGGCTTGTTGAATGAATACGGTTCTATCCACTTTCTGTAGGCTTGCCGCTGCATCAATAACATCACGGACGGAAGGAAATACTCGCATATTGATCGGGGCTGATTTGGTAGCCATAATAATTACCTGTGTATATCTATCACGTATACAAGTATATCACCACGAACTGTGTAGTCAACAGATACACAACTTGTCATCTAGGCATACTTTTACCGTTCTTGAACATCAAGCTTTTTAGCCGAGCCCACCGCACAGCGAAATTTGCCACCAAACCGCACTCAGGACCAAAAAAACGTCAAGAGAAAATAGTCGAAGACGGAGAGCAGGCTGACATATTTGGATTTGAGGACACATCAGCGGCGCACCAATTAACCCTCAGTTTTGATGAAAAAACCACCAAAAGCACTGGACATCGATCCAGTAAACGACTAGAGTCAATATTGAACATTTTATAGGCTATCGGAAAGAATGGGCGTGAAGATACGTTTTAGGATTTGGAAGATACCGTGAAATGCGTTGGCAAATGATGACCTTACGTCACAACGCCACACACAATATGCAGTTGGGATAGGAAGGCTGCAACCTCCCTACCCCGTACCGGCTGCGACACTTTTAAGCAGACCCAGCCGATGGCTCGATTCTAGCGAATTCCATTGGTGAGGGACAGATCTATTTAAGATCTGATATCAATGGAGGCCGCTATGGCTCATCTTCGCGTACGTCCTAATGGGCGCATTCAGTTCGATCTTCATTTGTACGGCCAGCGCTTTCGTGAAGGCACCAAACAAATGGCCACGCCAAAAAATGTAAGGCTTGCTCAAGCCACCCTCAAGCAAATGAACGCCGAGATTGAC